>JAJYJL010000366.1 GCA_021789565.1 Acidobacteriota bacterium | reverse complement strand
GCAGAATATCCGTTTGTATATCAGTATGTTACAAACACAGTGGCGCCAATTCTTGGAGGGGCCGATACGGCAGACTACGGCAGTCAGCCTCGGTATTCCAGAGCCCCGAGGGAAGTGAATTTAAGGGCGGACAATTTCATCGCGCATCCCGTCCGGTAAATAGGAAAAGGGCTAGACAATCTCAAAACGGGAAAGTTTGCCGGCGTGACTACGATGGTTTTGGCGTCGACAACATAAGACCCTGCTAATGAGAAACTCCTATTGTTTCGCTCTTAAGGCGCACTCCATCAGAAAGAGAATAGGAGCCAGAGCCGGACGAATTCCAAATCAGGAACAATTCCCATTTTGGGAATTGCAACTCCTTCTTGCGGCGTTCAATTTCATTGGTTCACTTAAGACGCGTGCAAGGTTAAAGGGCGGAAGTGACTTCGAGGCAAATCGTTCCCTTCTGCAGTTCTTAAGTGGACCGACGGTGCGGCGACTACTCATTGGAGGCCCTAAGTCCAAGTCCTTCAGCGCGCGGCCTGCGGGCCCGGTCTGTCACGCAAATGTGAGGAAGCGCACAATCGGCGAAAAAGCTTGCGGGAGATGAAGAATATCTTTTGCAAAATTTCATAACATCGTATATATTTTTTGATTTCATTCTGCTGCACTTGTGGGCAATGGGTCCTCGAGGGGCGAGGACCATCCATAGCATAAAAACTAAGGCTAAGAGGAAGGTCAGCAAGCTGATCGCCTCTTTCACCGCAGATCAGTATTCTGCAGGATCGCATGTAGGGCTCTCAAAATGTCTCAAATCTTTCATCGCAGCATGAACGCCCTTGCCAAGGCGAGCTTAATTGGCATCGTTCTGCTTGTTGGCCTGATCGGCTACGTCAGTTGGCAGGTGAACCAGTCGTCGATGTTCACGTACGTCCACCAGCCTCTGCCGCAACCTGTCCCGTTCAGCCACGAGCACCACACGGCACAACTTGGGATCGATTGCCGTTACTGCCACACGTCCGTTGAAAACTCGTGGTTTGCGGGGATTCCTCCGACGCACACCTGCATGTCATGCCATTCTCAGATATGGACCAACGCCGCGATGCTGGAACCTGTCCGGGCCAGTTACCGGACCGGCCAGTCCATCCTCTGGAACCGCGTGAACGCGCTTCCCGATTTTGTCTATTTCAACCACAGCATTCATATCAGCAAGGGGATTGGCTGCACAACCTGTCACGGGCAGCTTGGGAAAATGCCAATCACCTGGCGGGAACACACGCTCTACATGAGGTGGTGTGTTAACTGCCATAAGCATCCGGAGCGGTACGTCAGGCCAAAGAAAGACGTCTTTGATCCCATCTACACTCCGCCTGCGGACCAGATTGCAATGGGCCGGAAGTTGGTGAAGGAGTACAAGATAAGGAGTCTTACCAGTTGCGACACGTGCCATCGATAAACCGCAGACATAGGATTGATCAATGAAGGATAAGAACTTCATCGACCTGGACTCGATTCGGGCAGGTCTGAAAAAAGACGGTGGGAAGCGCTTCTGGAGAAGCCTGGATGAACTGGCTGACACCGAAGAGTACCAGAAGCTTGCGCGGCAGGAATTTCCCACCAACCCGCCGCTTGCGAAGCTGGAAACAGGCGTGAGCCGGCGAAACATGCTGAAGCTGATGGCGGCTTCCGCTGGACTGGCGGGGCTTACCGCCTGCACAAAGCTTCCCATCGAGCATATTGCCCCTTATGTGCGGCCGCCGGAAGAATTTGTTCCGGGGCACCCGCTATTCTATGCAACCTCGATGCCCCGCCCTGAAGGCGGTGCGCTCGGTTTGCTGGTGAAGAGCAACATGGGCCGCCCGACCAAGGTGGAAGGCAATCCCGATCACCCCGGCAGTCTGGGCAGTACGGATGTGTTCGCGCAGGCATCGGTGCTCCAATTCTGGGATCCTGACCGCGCTCAAACAGTGCTGCACGCAGGGTCGATCACCAACTACAGCGAATTCCTCGAACTGCTGGGCCAGTTGCGGAGTCTTTATTTAACAAACAAAGGGGCGGGGTTCCGCATCCTTACAGAAACAGTGACTTCGCCGACGCTCGGCAGCCAGCTCAAGGCCCTGATTGCAGCCTTCCCTGAGGCCAAGTGGCACCAGTACACTCCGGTCAACCGTCATGCCGAACGCGAAGGCATCAAGGCGGTGTATGGGCAGTATCAGAGCGCCTATTACAAGTTTGACCAGGCGGATGTAGTGGTTTCGCTTGATTCCGACTTCCTGTGCTCGGGAACTGGCGGGGTCCGCTACGCGCGCGACTTTGCCGACAAGCGCCGAATCGCCAACGCCCACAGCACGATGAACCGCCTTTACGTTGTGGAGTCGATGGCAACGATCACCGGCGCCTCGGCTGATCATCGTATTCCGTTGAAGCCCAGCCAGGTTGCAGCCTTTGCCACGGCGCTGGCAAGCGCGGTCGGTGTCAAAGGTGTTGACGCGGGAGTTCAGTCGCCGGCGGGTGTTCCGGCAAACTGGATTTCATCGGTTGCAAGCGACCTGCAGCAGCACCGCGGCTCAAGCATTGTGCTTGCCGGCGAGCAGCAGCCGGCCATCGTTCACGCCCTGGCGCACGCCATCAATGCGGCGCTCGGGAACGACGGCAAAACCGTTGTTTATATTGATCCGATTGAAGCCCAGCCAGTCAACGAGATGGATTCCATCCGGGAGCTTGTGGGCGACATGAACGCCGGCAAGGTGGACACGCTGCTGATCATCGGCGGCAACCCGGTTTACAACTCGCCCGCTGATCTAGCCTTTGGAAAGGCGCTCGATCAGGTTAAGCTTCGCCTCCGGCTTGGAATTTACAACGACGAAACTTCCTATCAGTGCCACTGGTTTGTTCCCCAGACTCATTTCCTGGAATCCTGGAGCGATGAACGCGCTTATGACGGCACAGCGTGCATTGTGCAGCCGCTGATTGCTCCGCTCTATGCGAACCGCTCGCCACACGAAATTCTTGGCGCTCTGCTGGGGAACCCCGGACAAACGCCCCACGAGTGGGTGCGCAGTTATTGGTCCGGCCAGAATCTTGCAACTCCCATTGAATTCGAGACGTTCTGGGAAACGTCCCTGGAAAAGGGTGTTATAGCGGGCACATCTTTGCCGGCTAAGAGCGTAACTGCCAAGCCTGATTTCGCCAGCGGCATTGCAAAGCCCGCCGAGAACGGCTCCGGGGCGATGGAGATTGCTTTCCGCCCCGACCCGACGATTTGGGACGGCAGTTATACCAACAGCTCGTGGCTGCAGGAACTCCCGAAGCCGCTTACTACGATGACCTGGGACAACGCGGCGCTGATCAGCCCGGCAACCGCCGACCAACTCCGCGTAATGAACGACGACGTTGTAGAGGTCACCTACGAGGGTCGCAAGCTTCGCTTGCCGGTTTATATTCTGCCCGGGCACGCGGACGGTTGCGTAACGGTCACTTTCGGTTACGGCCGCTCCCGCGCGGGGCGAGTTGGCAATGGGACCGGATTCAATGCCTATTCGATCTGGACCTCCGACAAACCTGGGTTCGGTCCGATTTCCAAGCCCCGGCAAACCGGCGACAAATATCATCTCGTAGTCACTCAACACCACAACATCATCACTGAAGGCGGCCGCAAGGAGGAACAGGAAAGCGAGGCGGCATTCGACCGCGACCTGGTACGCGTGGCCACGCTCAAGGAGTTCCGGGCCAATCCGGATTTCGCGGCCGATTCCACCGAAGAGACGCTGCAAGCGCCCAACCTGTATCCGCGCTATGACTACAGCACGGGATACCAGTGGGCCATGGCCATTGACATAAACAATTGCGTTGGCTGCAACGCCTGCGTAGTGGCCTGCTACGCCGAAAACAACATCGCCGTGGTGGGCAAGGACCAGGTTGACGCCGGGCGCATCATGCAATGGGTCCGCGTGGACACCTACTGGCGCGGCAGCCTCGAAAACCCCGAAACCTACCACATGGTGATGCCCTGCATGCAGTGCGAGAATGCGCCCTGCGAATATGTCTGCCCGGTGGGCGCCACCGTGCACAGTCCCGAGGGTTTGAACCTGATGGTTTACAACCGCTGCGTCGGCACGCGGTACTGCTCAAACAACTGCCCCTACAAAGTCAGAAGATTTAACTTTTTCCTTTATTCCGACTGGCAGACGCCGAGTCTTTATGGATTGCGGAACCCGGATGTGACCGTCCGCAGCCGCGGCGTGATGGAGAAATGCACCTACTGCGTCCAGCGCATCAAGGAAGCTGAGATCAAGGCGGAGGTCGAAAACCAAACTATTAAGGACGGCGAGGTTGTCACGGCCTGCCAGCAGGCCTGCCCGACCAAGGCTATTGTTTTTGGAAATATCAACGATCCGAAAAGCAAGATTGCAGACCAAAAAGCTCAATCGAGGAATTACGTCTTGTTAGTCGACTTGAACGTTCGTCCGCGAACATCGTACCTGGCACGGTTGCGAAATCCGAATCCGGAGATCAAGGAGTAAGGGGATGGGTGATAGAGAACCCGAAAATGTGGGTACGCTGGTTTCCCCGGGAAGCGAAGTCCTTGGTCCCGGCCACTCGTATGGCTCGGTAACCGACAAGATCAGCGCTATCGTTCTGACCCGAGGTACAGGCAAGAAGTATAAGATCGGCTTAGGGATGGCCGTGTTGCTGCTCCTTTTACTGAACTTCGCCATCACGGCCCTGTTGGCCGAGGGCGTTGGAATCTGGGGAATCAACATTCCAGTTGGCTGGGGTTTCGCCATTGTAAATTTTGTCTGGTGGATCGGAATTGGCCATGCCGGCACTTTGATTTCGGCCTTTCTGCTCCTGATGCGGCAGCAATGGCGGACATCCATCAACCGTTTTGCCGAAGCGATGACACTTTTCGCGGTTGCGTGCGCAGGAACTTTTCCTCTGTTGCACCTGGGGCGTCCCTGGCTATTCTACTGGCTGCTTCCCTACCCTGACACGATGGGTGTTTGGCCGCAGTTCCGCAGCCCCCTGGTCTGGGACGTGTTTGCGGTCTCAACCTACGCGTCCGTTTCTCTGCTGTTCTGGTATGTGGGTTTGATTCCCGACCTGGCAACCCTCCGCGACCGTGCTACCAAGAGGTTCAAGCAGACTATCTATGGGATTTTTGCGCTCGGCTGGCGCGGGTCGGCCCGGCACTGGAAGCGCTACGAAATGGCAGGGCTGCTGCTGGCCGGACTCGCAACGCCGCTGGTTGTTTCCGTGCACACCGTGGTCAGCTTCGACTTCACCATCGCCCTCATTCCCGGCTGGCACAGCACGATCTTTCCGCCTTACTTTGTTGCAGGGGCCATTTATTCCGGGTTTGCCATGGTGATCGCCCTGGCCGTGCCGCTGCGCAAGTATTACGGCTTGGAAGATTTCCTGACCATCCGCCATTTGGACAACATGGGAAAGATGCTGCTGGCAACCGGCATGATCGTGGCTTACAGCTACGTCATGGAAACCTTCATGGCGTTCTACAGCGGGAACAAGCTTGATATTTTCATGATCATGAACCGTATGACCGGTCCGTATGCTCCCTTCTACTGGACACTGATCGCTACGAACCTTGTCATTCCTCAGCTTCTATGGTCGTCAAAGATCAGAAGGAACCCGTTGTGGCTCTGGGCACTGTCATTCTCCGTGCAGATTGGAATGTGGCTGGAGCGGTTCGTGATCATCGTAACAAGCCTGCACCGCGACTTCATCCCCTCGTCGTGGGGAATGTATACGCCCACGCGCTGGGACTGGTTTACTTACGTCGGCACCATCGGCTTATTTTTTACACTGTTCTACCTGTTCATTCGCTTCCTTCCGATGATCTCGATTTTCGAGATGCGGGATCTTGTTCATAAAACGGCAGAGGAGGCCAAGCCTTAAATGACGAACGGGCAGCCAACATACGGATTAATGGCTGAGTTTCTCTCGGCCGAGGAGCTTCTTGAAGCCTGCAAGAGCGCCACTGCGTCCGGTTACCGCAAACTCGACGCCTATTCTCCTTTTCCTATCGAGGGTCTCGCCGAAGCAATCGGCTTTGAAAAGACGCGCCTGCCTGTCCTGGTGTTCTTCGGAGGCATTCTGGGCACCTGCACCGGGTTCTTCCTGCAGTGGTGGCCCAACGTTATCGGCTACCCGCAAAACATTGGCGGCAAGCCCTTGGACAGTTGGCCTGCGTTTATTCCTATTACTTTTGAATTGACGATTCTTTTTGCGTCGCTGACAACAACTTTTGGAATGATCGCGCTCAACGGGCTTCCCGCGCCCTATCATCCGGTATTTAATGTCCAGCGCTTTGGTCACGCCAGCAAGGACAGGTTCTTCCTGGTGATTGAATCGGCGGACCCGAAGTTTGACGCCGTACAAACCAGGCAGTTTCTGTCAGAACTCAATTCTCAAGAGGTAACCGAAGTTGAAAGCTAAGAGAGGCCAGACAAAACTATTGCCAACAGCAGCCTCATCGGCGGCCTCCCGCGGGGCAAAGGGCGCAGGCGCGCGTTCAGCGACGGCCTTGCGATGGGCGGCAATCGCACTCGTAGGCGTTGTGATGACGGGCTGCCGGCTGGACATGCACATCCAGCCCAAGTATAGAGGCCTTGAGCCCAGCAGTTTCTTCGCAGACGGCCGCTCAGAGAGGCCGGTGGTGCCGGGAACAGTTGCCCGGGGCAAATTGCGGACGGATGAGCTTTTTTATACGGGAAAAATTAACGGCCAGGTGGCCGACGTCTTTCCCTTCCCGATTACCAAGGCGGACCTTGCGCGTGGACAGCAGAGGTTCAATATCTACTGCGCCCCCTGCCACGACTATACGGGCAGCGGCGACGGAATGATCGTGCAGCGGGGATTTCCTCCTCCGCCTTCCTATCACATTGACCGATTGATGAAGGCGCCGGTGGGACACTTTTTCGACGTCATGACGAACGGTTATGGAACGATGTACAGCTACGCAGCCCGTGTTTCTCCCCGGGACCGCTGGTGTATTGCGGCATACATTCGGGCCTTGCAACTGAGCCAGAATGCGACTGTCAGCGAAGTTCCGCCAAAAGAACTCTCGAAACTTGAAGGATCGGCACAATGAACGGAACCGACACACTAAAGCCCGGACTCGATCGTGCCCAGCGCTGGTCCCTGATTATCGGCGTGGTCGCTGTGGCGGCGTGTGCCTATGGGGCCTTTGCCAACTGGACGGGCTTCCTGCAGGCATATTTAGTGGCATACATGCTCTGGTTTCTGGTCGGGCTGGGATGCCTTGCCATTCTGCTGCTGCACCACATGGTGGGAGGCCGATGGGGTTATGTGATCCGGCGCTCGCTGGAAGCCGGTACGCGCACCATTCCGCTGCTGGCAATCCTCTTCATACCGCTGGCCATCGGGCATTCCAATACGCACATTTATCCGGTTGTGACAGGGTCCTCTTTCA
>JAJYJL010000365.1 GCA_021789565.1 Acidobacteriota bacterium | reverse complement strand
ATCTCATCGGCACGGGCACGGCGTATTTGTACAGCGCGGTTGCCACCATCGCACCGGGCATTTTCCCCGCGTCATTTCGCAGCGCGGCGGGAACGGTCGCTGTTTACTTTGACGCGGCCGCCGGCATCACGGCGCTGGTCCTGCTCGGGCAGGTGCTCGAATTGCGCGCCCGCTCGCGGACCTCGAGCGCCATCAAGGCGCTGCTGGGGCTCGCTCCCAAAACGGCGCGCCGCCTGCTCGATGACGGCACGGAAGAAGACATTCCGCTCGACCGCGTGAATCACGGCGACCGCCTGCGCGTGCGGCCGGGGGAAAAAGTTCCCGTGGATGGCGCGGTGCTCGACGGCGCGAGTTTTGTAGATGAATCGATGATTACCGGTGAGCCGACGCCGGTGGAAAAGACGGCAGGCGAGCGCGTCACGGGCGGAACGGTGAACGGAAAGGGAAGCCTGATCATTCGCGCCGAGCGCATCGGCAGTGAGATGCTGCTGGCGCAAATCGTAAAGATGGTAAGCGAGGCGCAGCGCAGCCGCGCGCCCATCCAGCGGCTGGCCGACGTTGTGGCCGGATACTTTGTTCCGGCGGTGGTGGGCTCGGCCATTCTCACGTTCGTTGTGTGGGCGCTGGCGGGCCCCGAGCCACGCATGGCCTACGCACTGGTGAACGCCGTCGCGGTGCTCATCATCGCCTGCCCCTGCGCGCTGGGGCTTGCCACGCCCATGTCCATCATGGTTGGCACAGGCCGCGGCGCCACGGCGGGCGTGCTGATCAAAAACGCCGAAAGCCTGGAAGTGATGGAAAAGGTCAATACCATTGTGGTGGACAAGACCGGCACGCTGACGGAGGGCAAGCCGCGGCTGGTTTCTGTCGAGCCGATGGATGGCTGGAACGAGCGCGACCTGCTTCGCATGGCCGCGAGCCTCGAGCGTGCAAGCGAGCATCCGCTGGGGGAGGCGATTGTTGGGGGCGCGCGCGAAAAGGGCGTGGAACTCTCTGAGGCGCGCGATTTCGAATCGGTCACGGGCAAGGGTGTCATCGGGAAGGTGGACGGCCGCAGGGTGGGCCTGGGCAACAGCGATCTCGCGGCAGAACAGGGCGCGGACGCGGGCCAGTTTGAGCAGCGCGCGGAAGCCTTGCGCAAAGACGGGCAGACGGTGATGTTTGTTGTGGTGGACGGCAAGCCGGCCGGCCTGCTGGGCGTGACGGACCCCATCAAGCAGTCAACGCCGGAAGCCATCCGGCTGCTGCACCAGGAAGGCATCCGCATTGTGATGCTGACCGGCGACAGCCGCACCACCGCCGAGGCCGTGGCAAAGAAGCTCGGCATCGACGAGGTGGAAGCGGAAGTCCTGCCGCAGCAGAAGGGCGACGTGGTGAAGCGGCTGCAAAGCGAAGGGCGCATCGTGGCCATGGCGGGCGACGGCATCAACGACGCTCCTGCGCTGGCTCAGGCGCAGGTGGGAATCGCCATGGGCAGCGGCACCGACGTGGCCATTGAAAGCGCCGGAATCACGCTGCTGAAAGGCGACCTGCGCGGCATCGCCAAGGCCCGCAAGCTGAGCCGCGGCACCATGAAGAATATTCGCCAGAACCTTTTCTTCGCGTTCATCTACAACTCGCTCGGCATTCCGCTGGCCGCCGGCGTGCTCTATCCGTTTTTCGGATTGCTGTTGAGTCCTTTAATCGCCAGCGCCGCCATGACCTTCAGCTCGGTGTCAGTGATTTCGAACGCGTTGCGATTAAGGCGGTTGGCTTTGTAAGATGTAGTGGCAGAGTAGTGGTAGCCACGGTCAGCGATTTTCTGACCGTGGGCCCTTCGGGAAAACGACGAACCCACGGTCAACCTGAAATGCGGTTGACCTTGGCTACCTGCTTCATAGGCGAGCCGCCCATGCCACATTGTACTGCTGGCGTTTTAACGTGAGTCACGCTTGATCGCATACATCGCAAAAACCTCGAAGTATGTGGGACAATGCGATAGCCGTAAGGGAGGAATCTCTCAAGGAATTGGTAGAATCCGACGATTCAATGGCGGATGGTGATGCCATCCGGTATTTTGAGTGCCTATGCAAATGACGGCCCTCGCTTGGGGCCGCGAGAGAACCATGCATCTTACTCCAACCGGAATTAAGATCGGTGCAACCCTCATTTTTCGTGTTGTCACGAAAACCTATTTTAGGTTATTTTAGTTGTTGCGGGGGCCACATTGGCAAGACAAACTGCGCTGAAACTAGAAACAGATTCGTTTGATATTGCCGCGTGCCTCAAAAGCGATCAAGCTCCTGAACCCTTCTACACGACGGCTCACGGTGCGCTCTTTGCCGCCGACTGCATGGAGGTGTTGCCGCATTTCTCAGATGCCGTTATAGATACCATTTTTGCTGACCCGCCATTCAATTTAGGCAAGGAGTACGGAAAAAATTCCAACGATCTGCGCGGCGACACTGAGTACTTGGATTGGTGCAAATCGTGGCTTGCGGAATGCGAGCGAATACTCAAGCCCGGTGGTGCATTGTTTCTCTATAATCTTCCCAAGTGGAACATCCTACTTGGGGCATTCCTGTCTGAGCTTGGCATGGAATTTCGTCACTGGATCGCGGTAGAAATCTCTGCATGTCTCCCCATTCTGGGACGACTTCATCCGAGCCACTACAGTTTGCTCTATTACACTAAGGGTAAGCCGAAAACTTTTAGGCGCATACGAACGCCGATCCAAAGATGCCGTCATTGCGGCGGTGAAGTGAAGGATTATGGCGGGCACCGGGATGCAATGAATCCGAATGGCGTAACGTTGAAGGACGTATGGACTGACATTCCGCCGGTCCGCCATTGGAAATTTAAGTCCAAGGACCGTCGGGCCAATGCGCTATCCACAAAGATCTTAGACCGTGTAGTGGAGATGTCTACACTTCCCGGAGAGATAGTCCTTGACCCCTTCGGCGGCAGTGGCACAACATTCGCAGTCTGTGAAAGAAAAGGGCGCGATTGGGTTGGTATCGAAATAGATTTCGCCAAAGAAATAATCGACCGCCTGGAAAGCCACGAGATCCGCTCTCACAGAAATGACGATTGTGTTGAAGGCTAGCCCTTGGCGCGCCCGTCGGTCCCTTTCGGGATTCGCGGCACGTCGAGGCTTTCGGCGTCTTGTTCGATTACTACGACTTCAAGAATTCCCTTCTTGCAAGGAACCGATTTCCAGAGTTTCAAATACGGCTCAAGCTCCTTGTAGTTCCCAATTCTATCTGTAAGGTAGAGGTAGAGTCTCCGCGACGGCACTATCAATGTTCCCGCCGCGATGATGCCATCCGCAACGAGCATCGTTAGTTTGTTCATCGACCGGTGGCTCGATGAAATATTCCCGGTCTCCCACTCTGCCACGACAGGGCCTTCCGGACCCATTAAGACGGCGTCAAATTCACGAAGCGCCTGACCTAGTGCATTCTTTGCCTGACCCTCTATAGACCAACCGCGTCGCCTCAATTCACGTATGAACTCATTTCTAATTGGCCTGACACCGTTTCCCTCGCCTCTTTTCTTGCCGCTTTGAGGATAGATCGTAAATCTACCGCTTTCGGGTGGCCACTCACATTTTTTCACTGCCCGATGCAGCGATGACCTTGTTGCCCGCCAATGCTCTGACTTGGAATACGTGCCACGGTTCAGAATCGTTTCTATATGGACAATCTTCACGAAATCCCCCGATAAAGCTTGACAAGAGATTCAATGGGGTCAATTCCGAGAGCGCGACACACCTCGGCAAATTCGATGACATCAAGTCTTCGCTCTCCGCGTTCGTACTTTGAAACGAATGATTGGGGTCGATTCAGTCGGGAAGATAGTTCGGCTTGAGTCAGTTTTGAATTCGTGCGCGCTTGCACAAGCATTTCCCGAAACCGCTTATAATCTGGGTTGCTCAGCGAATTAGACATGCCGCGAGCGAGTATAAAACCTCATATGGGATAAACCCAAAACGGGTTAATGTCGGCAAGCGGACTTCTGCGGCTGAGGTCCGCGGGTCTTCATTCCTGATGAGCAAGAGCCGCATACCGCAAAGGCGGCGGACTGCGCTACCCCCTGTGCTACGTGAGCGGGGCCAGCACGGTGAATCGCTCCACCAGGGCGGGATGGCGGTGTTCCCCTACGACACGCGCTCCAACCCGAGCGACCATCTCGAAGGTCAAACGACCTTCAGGGTTGTCCCGGGACGCTCCAGGATCGTAAGGCGCTCCCCGGCGACGGGGTTCTCCCATATTTCGCCGACTTTAATCGGTGTGAGATCGGACGGGCCATGCGGGTCTGGATGTGACATGCGGCGCAGTCTAGCACAACGGCTGCGTGGCCGGCCACTCGGGAAATGGCCGGGGACGGTTCCGATTATTCAATTGCTGTTTGCTCGATCATTCAATTGTTTAAAAAGACCCCTCACCCCGTCACATGCGCGCCGACCCTTTCCCCACGGGAGGGGGTGTCATTCTTGCAGGGGATGCAAACGGTGCGGCGTCTGTGAAGCCCACTGATGAAAATAACTACCGCGAGGCTTCGGTGGTGCTGGCGAGGGACTTGACGAAGGCGATCATGCGGGGATCGGTCCAATCAGTGGCGCCGATGATTTTTTCGGCCACGTGGCCGTCGCGGCCGATGATGTAGGTTTCAGGAAGCTTGTACGTCCCGTAGCGATGGGCGAGCGCCGCCTGGGGGTCGCGCGCGACGGGATAGCTGAGTTGAAAATGCTGGACGAATTGATTGAGCGCCTGTCCGTCTTCATCCACGCTGATGCCGATAACGGTGACGCCGTCGGGCTTCATCCGGGTGGCAAACTTTTCGAGGCTGGGCGTCTCTTCGATGCAGGGCGGGCACCAGGTGGCCCAGAAGTTCAGCACCACCACCTGCCCGTGGTACTGGTCCAGAGATAACTTGCCGGAGGGCAACTGGGGCAGCGTAAATCCGGGCGCCGGGTCGCCCATGGCGACAGGCCCGGCCGCGCGCGGGTGCAGCGCCAGCCACACAACACCTCCCGCCGCGACGCCGATCACAATCCATTTGGCAATAGTGATTCTACGCATGGTTCAAACATCTATTATAATCGCTTGGTTGGCCAACGATACAATTTCTGAGTTAGCCGTGTTGGTGTTATAGCGGCGGCTTTATGCCGCCACCTGGCGAGGCAAGCTCGCCGTTGAGGCTGACCGAGTCACTGCTAAAAGGGAGCGAAGCGCCGCACCATGCCCGAGCGTGACCAAGGCGCAGTGTCCGTCATCATCCCTGCCCGCAACGAAGAGTTGAACATCGAGCGCGTGGTGCGATCGGTTGCGCCGCAGCAGCATGTGCGGGAAATCATCGTGGTGGATGACGAATCCACGGACCGCACAAGTGAAATCCTGGCCGGGCTGCGCGGGCAGGTTCCATTGCTGCGCACGATCAGACTGGATTCACTGCCCGCAGGATGGACCGGCAAGAGCCATGCGGCGGCGGCGGGCGCGGGAATCGCAACCGGCGAGTGGCTGCTTTTTACCGACGCCGATACCGAGCACTTGCCGGGCAGCCTGGAGGCGATGCTGGCGCGGGCATCGGCGGAGAAGGCTGATCTGCTGTCACTTTCGCCGGGCCAGCAGACGCCGACGTGGTGGGAAAAGGCGATCATTCCTTTCGTCTTTGTGCAACTGGCGCAGATGTTTCCTTTTGAGGAAATTTCGGACCCGGAATCGCCGCGCGCCGCTGCCAACGGTCAATATCTGCTGGTCCGGCGCAGCGTCTACAATAGGGTTGGCGGATTTGAGGCCGTGAAGGGTGAAATTCTGGATGACGTTGCGCTGGCCCGTCTGGTGAAGCAGTCAGGGGGGCGGCTGGTGTTTCTGCCGGGCGCGGAATGGGTCCGCACGCGCATGTATACGACTTTCCGCGACATGTGGCAGGGCTGGAGCAAGAACCTCTTTCTGTTCTACGCGGGGAAATTCCGGCCAATGTTCAATGCGCTTTGCGCGGCCCTTGGCCTGGATTTTTTGCTTCCCGCGGGATTTCTGGCGATGGCCGTCCTGTATGCTTTCGGCCTGAGCAGGGGCTGGATGCTGCTTGCGTTCATTCTATGCTTTGTGGGCGCGCTTCTGAGACAATGGAATTACGGCCGCAACCTTACGCGACTGGGTTTTGACCCGCGGCTCGATCTTTACCAATCGCCGGGGGCCGGGCTGTTTGTCCTGCTTCTGCTCAATTCCATGTGGGCGTACAGCGTGGGGGGCGGCGTCCGCTGGAAGGGCCGCAGTTATCAAACTTCGGGACAGGGACGAGGGACACGATGATTTATCTGACGCGGCGTGCCGAATTTTCGGCATCGCACTACTACCACAATCCGGCGTTCAGCGCGGAAGAGAACCAGCGCATCTTCGGCAAGTGCAACAACCCGCACGGGCACGGACACAACTACACCGTGGAAGTGACGGTGGGGGGCGAAGTGGATGAAACCACCGGCATGGTGCTCGACCTGAAGGACCTGAAGGCCGTGCTGGAGACCGAAGTGCTGCAGCGCATGGACCACAAGTTTCTGAACAAGGAAGTTCCTGTGTTTGCCACCAGGATTCCGACCACGGAAAACATTGCGGTCGAGATCTGGAACCTGCTGGCTCCGAAACTTCCGAGCGGCCGCCTGCATCGAATCCGGTTGTACGAAACAGACGACCTGTTTGTGGATTATTACGGGGACTGATGGTTTCACTCACCAGGCGATACCAGTTTTCTGCATCGCACCGCCTGCACAACGATGTGCTGAGCGCGGCGGAGAACACGCGCGTGTTCGGCAAGTGCAACAGCCCTTACGGCCACGGGCACAATTACGTTGTGGAAGTCACGGTGCGCGGGCCGGTTGATCCTGCCACCGGCATGGTGATGGACCTGGGGGTGCTGGACAGCGCCGTGGAGCAGGAAGTGCTGGACCACTTTGACCATACCTACCTGAACCTGGACGTGCTTAATTTCCAGGGAAAAGTGCCGACCACAGAAAATCTTTGCGTCGAAATCTACAACCTGCTCCGCCCAAAGATCAATGGCGCCAATGGAACCGCGCAGCTTGAGAAAGTGCGGTTGGAAGAGACGAGCTCGAATTCCTTTGAATATTCGGGGGCGGCAGGAAATCCGGAGTTGGCCATGAGAGAAAAGAGATGAAGACAAACCATAGAACACCGGTCGCGGAGCCGGGGCACGTCAGGAATCTGGATTCGCTGGAACAAACGGTCCGCGCCACCCTGCGCGAGCTGGGTGAAGATCCCGACCGCGAAGGCCTGCTGAAGACCCCCGAGCGCGTGGCAGAGTCATTGAGGTTCCTGACCAGCGGTTACAACAAAGATGTCACCAAAGTGCTGAACGATGCCGTCTATTCCGTTGCCTATGACGAGATGGTGATTGTGAAGGACATTGAGATTTTCAGCATGTGCGAGCACCACCTGCTGCCGTTCTTCGGGCGGTGCCACGT
>JAJYJL010000364.1 GCA_021789565.1 Acidobacteriota bacterium | reverse complement strand
CAGGCCGTTATGTAGTGACGGTAAAAGAATCCCACTTCCGTACTTACCGGGAACAGATTGCGTTAGGCTCGGGAGAGCAAGCCACCGTCACCGCAAAACTTGAAATTCAAGCCGCTACTCAATCCGTGGAAGTTCATGCCAGCGCAGTGCCGGGCGCAACACTTCAGCCGTCGCAGGCTGAAATTCTGAAATCCAACCAGACCATCCGGGTGCTGGGCCGCAGGCAGATGGACGCGGTCGGCCCGCAGCATATCTTTGATAACTGCGGTCTGGTGAACGGGGCGTGCACTACGGCGGTCTCCAGCAAACTGAACATGCCTTCTTATGAAACAGCCAACCTGTCGTTCAACGTGCCCCTGGTGAAGCACGTCGCCCTTGACCTCAACATGCTCAATCTGTTCAACAAGAAGTACAACACTTACGAATACATTTCCTCCGGCGGTTACTATGGCACATCCACCGGCGGGTACACTTTCGCTTACCCCGGGCAGCCGTTCACTGTTTACGGCAGTGTCCGATTTTCCTTCTGATATGAAAGCTGGAAAATTAACCTCTCAGACGTTGACGCCGCGGCATCGCACAGATACCGCGGCGTCTTTGTTTCAGGTGGGATAATTCAGGCCATGAAGGCGCGGCGTTGTCGCTACTGCGATCACGCACCAGCGTGTTCCAAGAGCTCGTTCAATTCAGACAGCGACTTGACGCGCGGGCATGTGGCATCGGGATAGGCGCCCACATGGTCGATCAGAATTCCGCGCAGTCCGGCAAGTTCAGCGCCACCAATGTCCGTTGGATAGGTGTCGCCCACGTAGATCGCTTCGCCGGGCTTGAAGCCGGCGCGTTCGAGCCCCATCTCGAAAATCTCGGGGTGCGGCTTCTCAACACCCACAACCGAAGAGTCGATCACAAACTCCAGAAACTGGTCGAGGCCCGCCGCCCGAAGCTCGCCTTCCACGCTGCCGTCGGAATTCGAGATCACGGCGAGGTAGTAACCCGCCGACTTCAGTTCCCTGAGTACCGGGACGGTGTCGGGCATGACCTTTGACCAGGTGCGGGTGTCCCGAAATCCCGCGATGATATGGTCGAGAGCTGCCGTCCGCGTCTCCTTCGGAATGGCAAGCAGTTCCAGCAGGGCACGCAGATAGAATTCCCAGAAAACGTGATTGCTGGTTCGCGGCACCCGGCCTTCCCTGATCTGCGGCCAGAGCACTTCATCCAGTTTCTTTTTTCCGGCGCGTTCCGCCTGATGAAACTGCTCGGCGGTAGCCGGGAATCCAGCCGCCGCCAGGTCCTGCGCCAGCTTTTCAACCTGTGGAAAGAGCAGCGTGTAACCTGCGTCCAGAAAAATCGCGCGTATAGGTTCGTCCATTCAAATCATTCCCTTTTGCGGGCCGGAGCACCGACCGGCACGCGATGTCCTGCATTTATGCCGACGCCGCCTGCCGGATCTGCCCCAGCAACTTTTGCTTTTCATCATCCGGCAGGAAGGCGGCGCGCGCGGCGTTCTCGCAAAGCCCCGTCATCTCCTCCCCGGAAAGCGAAAACTCCGCAGCGGCCATCGAAAATTCCTGCCCAATAGATGTTCCGAACAGCGCTGGGTCATCAGAGTTCAGAGTCATCGTCACGCCGGCATCCAGAAAAGTCCGCAGCGGATAGTCACGAAACGCCGGGATCAAACCGATCGAGGCGTTGCTGCTGGGGCAGCCTTCCAGCGGAATTCCGCGCTCGCGCAGCAGCGCCATCACTTCCGGATCACGGGCTGCAGTGAGTCCGTGGCCAATCCGCTCTGCGTTGAGCAGTTCAACCGCATCGCGCACACTTTCAGGACCGCAGGTTTCTCCCGCGTGGGCCACCGTGTGCAGGCCGCAGTCGCGCGCCTCGCAAAAGACGTCGCCGAACAGGTTGGCCGGGCCGCGTACTTCATCACCGCCCACTCCCAGCGCCACAACTCCTTCCGACCGGTACCGGCTTGCCCAGCGCAGCACTTCGCGGGCATGGTCCGGGCCGAAATGGCGAATGGCGTCAAAAATCCAGTTGATCCGCAAGCCCAGGCGCGTGCCCGCCTCGATCGAAGCGGCCCGAACGGCTTCATATATCCGTTCGAGCGACTGCCGCTTCCAAAGCACCACCCCCGCCGCCAGCGTGATCTCCGCATACTTCACGTTTTGTCCGGCCAGCCACTCCATCAGGCGGACGGTGGCCAGCGCATAGTCTTCCGGAGTTTCCAGCAGCAGAACCGCAAACTTAAAGGCTTCAATGAAATCGTCGAATGTCGCGTAGCGATACCCCTGCTGTTGCCGCTCGAGGGCCCATTGCTCGACTTTACTTTCCATGCTGTTTCTGCCGCGCGAAAGCTCACGGAGCGTTTCGGGCCGCAGGCTTCCCTCAAGGTGGAGATGCAGTTCCACCTTGGGCAGCCGGAAGATAAATTCTTCAGAGAGGGGCATCGTGGATATCTTTCAGAGGGTAGCCTGCAGTTGTTGCAGTTCGCCCGGCCCGCGCGGAATGATCCGGAATTCTTACTGCCGGGGCAATTCAGGGCTGCCGGCGTTGAGCCAGGCACTGTACCAATAGGAGCCGATATCATGCGCGGCCTCGCTGATTTCCTTCATAGCAGTGGAACCCACGCGCGAATAGAAGTTATCAAAATATTGGTCCGTGTAGCCCCTCTGGCCGTCCAGAGCTACGATGTCGGCAAGCAAAATCTGGTCCACCCAGGTGTTCGATTCCAGGATCATCTGGAAGGCGTATTCGGTGGGGTCATTCACTTTGGAAGCACTGTCCGGGCGAAACATAAAAAAGTGGGAATAGCGTTCCACCAGCTCGTACCCAAAACGCCTCCCAAGCCCATTCTGGCCGGTCATCTGCCCGTCATAATTCTCCGTAGTATGCATCGGGTCGTGGGAGTCTGCCACGTAGAAAGCAAGTGCGGCGCTGTCCGACTGGACCTGTTTCCAGTCTTTCGCCCGGAAGGCATTGGTCAGCTTCAGGCTGTATTCACCAATCTGCCAGGGCAAAACGCCGTTGCGCGTGATGCGCCCCAACCCATACTTGCGCACCGCCAGCTTGTACGAATGCGGCAGTTCGAGATAAGGAAACATCCCGTATTTGTTCAGATAAATGTAGTGCCGCATTCGCTCGTAACGGTCCTTTTTCATCCACTCAAAAGGGTCGGTCGAGTGCTGAAGAATGAAGGTGCGGTTTGTCTGGAAATAGCCGTGTAGTTCAGGAGGAAGCGTGCCGATGGCCCAATCGTCCGCCAGGCGGTGGGCCTGCGGTCCCCATGCGCCGGCAGGGGAAGCTGTTGCAAGCAGACCGGCAACGACGACAACCAGCATCGCCAGGACACGCACACGAATCCTTCGGCGGCAGGGGATGCATTCAGAAGATGCGAACTCAAGTTCCATCCAGTTTGTGTTTTGTGGCTTCAATTGCTCAACCGTTCCTATTCTACAGCATGCCACAAGGCTTTTGTGCCGCTCCCGGCAGTTACGCGGCCAGGTGAACTCTTCGTTATCCGTCCGACTATCCGGCTTTTTTTGAATCCGCGCGGGCAAATTCGCTGTGGTGGCGGCTGTAAGTAAAATAGATCGCCAGCCCGATCACCAGCCAGACCAGAAACCGCAGCCAGGTCTCCACCGGCAGGCTGGCCATCAGAACCAGGCAGCAGGCCACCGAGGCAAAAGGAATCAGCGGGACCCAGGGAACGCGAAAGGCGCGGTGGCGTTCCGGCTGCGTCCGGCGCAGCACCAGCACACCCAGTGATACCAGCATGAAAGCAAACAGAGTCCCAATGTTCGAAAGGTCAGCGAGCGTCCCGATGTTGAAAATCCCGGCCGGGATGGCGACAAACAGGCCCGCCGTCCAGGTGCTGACGTGCGGCGTGCGAAACCTCTTGTGGACCTTTGAAAACGCTCGCGGCAGCAGGCCGTCGCGCGACATGGCAAACCACACGCGAGCCTGCCCGAGCTGGAAGACCAGCAGCGAGCTCAGCATGCCTGTCAGCGCGCCGATCGTCACCCAGCGCTCCACCCTGCGCAGCCCGATGGCGGCCAACGCGTTAGCCACCGGAGCGGCGTTGCGCAGTGTCTCCCAGTTTTGGATTCCCGTCAGCACAATCGCCACTGTGCAGTAGAGAATGGTGCAGACAATCAGAGAGGCGATGATGCCAAAGGGAACGTCTTTCTGCGGATTGCGGCACTCTTCTGCGGCGGTGGAAACGGAATCGAACCCGATGTAGGTGAAGAAGACAATGGCCCCGCCCGTCAGCACTCCCTGAAAACCGTTGGGCATGAACGGCGACCAGTTGGAGGGATGCACGTGGCCGGAAGCCCAGATGACAAAAATCATGATGGCGGCAATCTTGACCCCCACCATGAAGTTGTTGGCGCCGGCGCTTTCTCGTATTCCCACCACCAGAATCACGGTGAGAATCATCACCACCAGAAAGCCCGGCAGGTTGAAATAAGACCCAGTAAAGTGCAGTGAGGAGTTGAGCATGGGCTCAGAGAGACTGGCGGGCAGGCTGAGTCCGAAGTTGTGGAGCAGGCTGTCGAAGTAAGCGGAATATCCAACCGCCACCGCCATGTTGCTGACCGCGTATTCCAGGATCAGGTCCCAGCCGATGATCCATGCTACCAGTTCACCCAGCGTCGCATAAGTGTAGGTGTACGCGCTGCCGGCGATGGGGATCATCGAGGCAAGTTCCGCGTAGCATAGCCCCGCCAGCCCGCAGGCAATTGCCACCAAGAAAAACGAGAGCGCAATGGCAGGGCCCGCGCCAGGTCGCCCCGCCGTTCCAATAGCGTGCTCCCCGTGCAGAAGGACGCTGAGCAGCGGCGCCTTCAGCAGGGAGTGCACCTCCAGGCTTTCGCCGGCCGCGGCCGTGCCTGTCAGCACAAAAATGCCAGCGCCGATGATGGCCCCGACGCCCAGGGCCGTCAAAGACCATGGTCCGAGCGTCTTGCGAAGCCGGTGTTCGGGCGCTTCGGCGTCCGAAACCAGCTTGTCAATGCTCTTGGTGCGAAGAAATTGTGACGCCAAAGGGCTCCTTTGGATGAGCGGCCCCAAGCCGTGGACCGGTGCTTAACGCCCGCCTTCCACGGCCGGGCTGAAATAGTGCGGTGCCCCCGGTTGAAATGCGGCGCCGGCGAAACTCTTCCCCGGTTACCGCAGAACTCCGGCCGGGAGTTCCCTGTTAGCGGTTGCTCACACCCGCGCCTCGCTTCTTGATCTTGGGCCTGTGCGAGCCACGCGGCTCGGTCTGCTTAGCCTTTGGCGGCTGCTTCTTGCGCGCCGCTCGCTTCAATTTCTTGCGTTCTGCTTTATCTTTGATTGATTTTGTATTCACCTGTTTGTCTCCTGCCTCATTGATGCAATGGATCTGTGCTGCCCGTTCCTCGGTCTTGCGCCCCTAACGGCGGCGTGGCCGGGCGTTCAGCATCCTTGAGTGCCGCCATAAGCTCTTCCGGACCTTTCCATCCCACAATTTCGTTGGTGATGAGACCCTGATCGTTAATGACAAACACTGTAGGGATAAAATGTACGCCAAACTTCTTAAATAGCATTCGCTTGTGGTCGAGCAACGCCGTAAAACTATACTGCTTGTCCGTCAGGAAATCCCTGACCATCGCTTTGTTCTCATCATCCACTGCCAGGACAACCACATCCTTGCGCTCCTCAGAAATCTTTTGCAAGACGGGTAATTCTTCCTTGCAAGGCGGGCACCATGTGGCCCAGAACGCCAGCACTACGGTTTTGCCCTTGAAATCACTAAGCCTGACCTGCCGGCCCTCAACGTCCTTCAATGTAAAGTCCGCCGCCGAGGCCCCCGTAAATCCTTCCCGGATGCCCGGCAGGGTCAACGCAGCAACGCGATGGGAACCCTCGGGAGGCGTAAACGTGAAGAAGCCCGCAGGGTGGGTGGCGTTCGTGCCGATTTCCCTGATGCGAAGGGTATCCGTCACCAGGGACCGCCGCTCTGAATCAGCAATCGACTGAACGGTCTCCTCACGTAACACCAGATAACTTGACTCGTCAATCCACAATTGGTCGCTAAGGTCTTTCAGGTGGAAAACAACACGGTAACAAGGGGTCTTCCGCCCCTGGAACTCAACCGTCTGCTCGCCCTGAATAGACGCCTGCTTTTCGAATTGCCACAGCTTCACATACCGGCCAACCAATAAATTCCGGATCTGGCCCAGCAGATCGACCTGGTCGGCGTCGCGGTCCGGTGTGCCCGGACCCGCAGCGGCCTCTACCTGCTTCCTTTCTGTATACGTTTTCTTCCCGTACGCATAATGCCACGTTGTCTTGCCGTCGTTCACAATCAGGATATTGGGGCCTTCGCCGGTCAGGTTCATTCGCATACGCCCCTTCCCGTCTGCATCCAGTGTAATCACTGAACTCTGGGAGGAGCCCAACCGGGGCTCCACGTAAGCGTCCTGCCGAACCGCCACGATGTGGTAATTCCGAAGCTGACTGTAAGTCGAGCCCATCCTCCGCAGAATGTCGCCCACACTGGGCACTGCGGAAAATGCCGCTCGCGCCATCAGCAGCGACACACCAAAACAGGCAAAACACACCCAAAGAGTGGATGTTTTCTTCCGGGCCTTTAATGCGGAAGGCACGCCCTGCCGGTTTCTCTGTTTGCTGATGGCGGATGAGCCTGCCATTGGTTCACATTCCACTATCCGGGTCCCTGTACTCAGGCCTTCTCAAGAGACGCGTAACGTTCCACAAGCTTCTTGCGGCCGTAGCCGGGGAAACTGACGGTCACCTTGGTGTCCTCGCCTTCGCCTTCAGAAGCAAGCACCGTTCCGACTCCGTACTTGGGGTGGCGTACCTTCGAGCCTTGCTGCCACCGGGCCGGAGCCGCCGGACGTGACCGCGGAATCGCTGGCTCCGAGCTTGCAGGTTTCAATCCGTGACCGCGCTGGGAGAAGAACTTTTCAATACCGTCAACTGAATTGACCGCTTTGTCCCAGGTCGTGCGCGGCTTGGAAGCAAACATCGTAACATTGAGCGGGTCAATAAGCTCGTGCGGAATTTCGCTCAGGAAGCGCGAGGGCAGCGAGCCTTCCTGCGCCTGCCGGCCGTAAATCCTCCGCTCGCGAACCCACGTGAGCACCAGCCGGTCACGGGCGCGCGTCATGCCAACGTAGCAGAGCCGGCGCTCCTCTTCGAGCGCGGCATCGTCGTCGGCCGAAAGCTTGTGGGGAAACAGTCCCTCCTCCATGCCGGCCAGGAAGACGACGGAAAATTCCAGCCCCTTGGCGCTGTGCAGCGTCATCAGCGTGACACGGGCGTGCTCGTCATAACTGTCGGCGTCTGAAACCAGCGCGGCGTGGTCCAGGAATTCGGACAGACGCTCGCCGCGCTCTTCGGCTTCCGCAGCCGCATTCACCAGCTCGCGCAGGTTTTCAATCCGGCTCTCGGCAGCCGGATTGTTCTCCGCGTCCAG
>JAJYJL010000363.1 GCA_021789565.1 Acidobacteriota bacterium | reverse complement strand
CTCGGAATCGATTTTTCGTGGGGGGATCATTTGGGCTGCCTATGGGCTTCAGCTTCAGCCCCTTTCTGGTGGCCAGTTCCGGCCGGCCCTATAACGTCACCGACGGGCGGGACCTGAACGGTGATTCGATATTCAACGATCGCCCCTATTTCGTTTCAAGCCCGTGCGTTAGCTGTGTCGCAAGCGACTTTACTGCCACTCCAACGGCTGGGGCTTTGCTGGTACCGCCCAACTACCTCACAGGCCCGGGACAGTTTTCAATGAATGCGCGCCTTTCCAAGACCTTCGGTTTCGGCAAAGAGGTGGACGGCGGTGGTGGCGGATTCCATGGTCACGGCCATGGCCGCGGCGGACTTGGCGGCCGGGGTCTCAGCAGTGGCGGAGGCGGTCCCCGCTGGGGAGGTTCCAGCGACCGTCGTTACACGCTTGAGCTTGGCGTCATGGCCCATAACGTCTTTAACAAAGTCAACTATGGAATACCGGAGGGAAACATTAGCTCCGGAAATTTCGGCAAGTCCCTCTCGCTCGCCGGAGGTTTTTTTAACAACCAGTCCGCAAACAGAATGCTCAACCTTTTCCTCCGATTTAACTTCTAGCACCAGGAGGAAAACACGGACAAAATCTCCGTGATTCTCCCAACCCGGTTTGATGGCCGGCCGGATGCTGAGAAATCAACCCTTGGATTCCGGCCGGGCCCAATTCAGAGTAAGCGCAGCATCCGATTTGCTATCGGTCTTAGCACGCGCCAATATCGTCAATCGTAACCGCGCCGCAACGTCATCCTTCAAAAATCTCCCAACGGCGACCTCGCCGGAGGGTTGTCACAACAACGCAAGGAGGTATATAATTTTTATTTGTGCGAGCCCGAAATGAAGATTTTCGTCTGCGCCCTTCTGGGGCTCATCATAGGCCTTCCTACTGCGTATTCGTCATCTGGTACCACAAAGAATCCTGAAAAGCCCGCTGGCCAAACGTCGCCACTCAATCGCGCAACAGAGGAGTTCAAGGTTCTGACGGGCAAATGGGGCATTCGGCCCAACAGTCCGCCGTCTGCACAGAAGCGCTTTGGCCCCAGGATGCAATGGCATGGGCGCATTTATGAATATTTTCGGAACGACTCGCTCGACGCCATACCTCACGAAGTCAATCAGAACGGTGGAACAAAGTCCCCGCTTCACCGCAATCAGTTCGGGTTCAACATTTCCGGGCCGGTGATTATCCCTCACGTGGTCAATAATCCGCAGAATACCTTTTTCACGCTGTCGTTTGAAGGAGTGCGCGAAACCATTTCTCGCGCCTCGTTGCACACTATCCCCACGGCAGCCCAACGCAACGGGGATTTTTCAAGAACGGTGAACCAGGCCGGCAACCCGCTTATTATTTATGATCTGGCGTCAACAACGCCGAATCCGGCTTATGATCCTTCTCTTCCCGTAACGACCAGCAACCTTCAGTATCTGCGGTCGCCATTTCCGGGCAACATTATCCCGGCCGACCGGCTGGCGCCGAAAGTCCAGCAGGCGCTGTCATACTATCCCTTGCCCAACGCGCACGTTGGACCCTTCTTCCAAAATAACTACTTTGTCAACGCGCCGCAGTATGACACCGCAGATGGTATCATCGCACGGGTCGATCAGTCCATCGGCACCCGGCACCGGCTGAGTTTTCAGACAGCTATCTCCAACGGATTCGTCACCGCTCCCAAATACTTTCCCAACTATGCAAGTCCCACCGCTCCGGACCAGCATTATTCACGGTGGCGCGCCGAAATCGGCTACATCTTTACCGCCACTTCAAAGACCGTGAATGCTGTCAATTTAACCGCCGAATCCAGCGTTACGCAGGCCGGTAGCAGTGAAACGGCTCCCTTCCCCGTCTATCAAATGGCTGATACTTATCTTTCCATGGGCACAGGTTTTCCCAATTCACACAATTCCCACAATACGGTGGAGGTGCAGGATTCGATTTCCACACAGCAGGGAAAGCATTCACTCCAGATGACCTTCAAGGCCGACCAGTATCAGGTGAACTCCTACACACCACAATACCCGTCGGGATATTTCCAGTTCTCCACGGGATTGACAAGTCTGCCTGGTATCGTCAACACGGGAGATTCCTTTGCCAGCTTTCTCCTTGGTCTCCCGCAGTACGCAGAACATACCGTCATTACGGCCCCCTCATATTTTCGCAATTCCTATCAGTCGATTTCCGGTGGCGACAAGTACCAGTTCTCAAAAACCCTTACGATGAGCCTTGACCTTAACTTCAAGCGCCATACACCCCGGGTGGAAAAATATGACCGGCAAAGCACGATCGATCCATGGGTACTTGATCCCGCGACTCTTCATTATGGAGCACTTGTCTTCGCCGACCGCGGCCCCATCCCGCGAGGTCTGCGGCCTGCCAGCGACGATCTCGACTATACGCTGGGCCTGGCATGGAACCCGAATGGTGGTTCCAAAACCGGCATTCGTGCCTCCTTCCAACACTGGCACGGCCACATGCCGATCTACAACGGGCAATGGGGTACCCAGGGATTCAATGCCCGGCAGACCTTTACCTCTGCAAATGCGCAATTGTCCCCGGCAATCAACCTGGCGGGCGGCATTCCGCCCCTGGCCGTGCCCCTGCCGGATCTCAGCCCGTCCGCGGCCGATAATACGGTTGCCGATTATGTGGATATGACGGGCAGGGCGCCCATTTACCGGTCTGCATCACTATCAATCGAGCGCCGGATGCCCTTTTCAATGGAGATCACAGTGGGAACAGGCTATAGCGCGGGCAGAGACATCCTGGTCGGTAACAGCGCCACCTCCCCCAATGCGATCAATCCGCGTTATCTGAGTTATCGCGACGAGCTTAATGATGAAGCATTTCGACTCTCGCTGCAGCCCTATCCCCAATTTAGAGGCTTTGAACTTTACGGTCTTTACCCTGCCGGCCGCTACCAGCGCAAGGCCGGGTACATCCAGGTTCAGAAGCGCGAGTCCTACGGCTTGTCATTCTCCGCCACTTACGAATACTCCAGCCAGTACGACAATTATTCAGGGCCCTACGGCAATCAGGACTTAATTAACCTGAGTAATGACTGGTCGGCAACAGCCTACAACACACCGCAGTACCTTCAACTCAGCTATATCTACGACTTGCCCTTCGGCCCTGGAAAACCTCTGCTCGATTTGGCCGGCTGGGGGCGCCCGATCGTCAGCGGATGGTCCGTCAGCGGCATGGCATACTGGAACGACGGGAGGCCCCTCGCCATGCGGCCCGAATTCAACAACACGGGCAACCTGATTTCCAACCTCTATGTTAACGTCGTACCCGGCGTGGATCCGCACGTTCAGAACCCAGGCCCCGATCAATGGTTCAATCCCGCAGCCTTTGCGCAGCCGCCGAATTTCACGCTGGGAGAGGGTCCGAGGACGATGGCCAATCTGTTGGGCCCGGGCCGGAACAGCCTTGACGTCAGCGTGGACAAGCGGATGCCGGTCGGGGCCACTTCTCTGGACTTTAACGTTACCGCCTTTAACTTCACCAACCATGCCAACTGGAATTATCCCGATACAACCATCGGTCCGGCAAGCGCACCGAACATTGATGCTGGGAGGATTATTGGCTCCCAGGGTGGACGTGTTATCCAGCTTGGTCTGATTTTGAGTTTCTGATGCGAATCACCCTCTGCACACTCATCTTGCTTCTCTTCAGCGCTTTTAGCGCCGCACTTGGGCAAGCGCAGAATTCACACACATTTTCCATTCCCGCGTGGATTGATCATGGCGAATGCACAAAGAGTCCCACCTTCGACCCGACACTCGATGGCAAGCCGGTGAAAGTCAGTAAGAAGCTGGCTCCAAACAGTGACCAGATTATCCTGGTCGTGTTTGATCTTACCGGTGACATTTCCCGTATCGATGACGCCGAGCAAGCCGTCATCAGCAACATTGCCAAGCTCCCCAAGAATGTTTGGATTGGCGTATTGAGGGCCCAGGACGGGTTGCATGTTCTGGTTGACCCCACTCCAGACCGGCAGAAGGTGGAGGATATCATAACCTCCCTTTCCAGTAGTGGCACTCCAGGCTTGCTCGAAACGGTCCGCGCGTCGCTCACACTGGCTGACGCCATGATTCGCATGTCACCAGTGCGCGTCTCGGTACTTTATATTACGGACGGAAGCATCTATAGCTACCGGGAGGACTACACTGATCCCGTTATCAATCCCAGTGACACGCACGACCTCAGCCGGCGTTTTCGAGATGTGCTGGTTAATGAAAAGATCTCGAAGCTGGATCGGCATCTCAGGTCGTTGGAGGCGCCCTTATTCGTGGTCCACCTCCATTACCGTGACGACAGCCTCGATCTAGCCTATCAAAATGGGTTGGATACTCTGTCGAGGAATACAGGCGGCATGACGGTGATTTGCCGCTCCATTCCCGAAATCCCACAGGCCATCTCCGAAACCTTCGCCAGGATCACGAGTGTGTGGGACCTCATTCTGGCTGTTCCGCCCAAAGAAAACCACGACCTGCAAGTCGGCCTGAAAGCTTCGTGTGGAAGCGGAGGGCTGCAACTTTCCTGGCGCCCCCATTTTCGCCCTAAAGTGGAGTAAGATATACCCCATGCGCCGCCTGAACATTACCGTGGTGTCGGTCCTGGGGATCGCTCTTGTGGCTACTGCGGTCGTCATCCTCCACCAATCCCAAAAGGTTGCAGATGTGCGCCAGCAGCGGGACGCAGCCTTGCTGTCGTTGCGGAAAACCCAGGAAGCCCTCCGGCAAAGCCAGATTCGGCTTTCCGCCGCGCTCCGCCAGCCTCCGAAGCCCGCACCCGACCTCGAAGCCAAAATAAAAGCGCGAGATGCAACCATTCAACAACTGACCGAAAAATTGAAAACCGCGCAGGGCAGCATTACCCAACTCCAGCAGGACCTTTCCGCTTCCAAAGATGAAAACCAGAAAGCGGCGGAAACTTCCAACCGGAGCTTTCAGCAAATGCAAACCAGGCTCCAGGGCCGCCTCGACCAGGTGCAGAAAGAACTCGATTCTGCGCAGGCAGACCTTCAAAGTTTCCGCCAGCGCATCGCCTCGCTACAAAAGACCAATGACGAACTGCAGGCTGAAAGCAACAAAGGGGCCACACGCGTCGCGGAACAAAAACACATCCTGGATCGCCTTCAGGATCTGGACCGGCGCCGGGAGTCTTATCTGACGTCCATTGCCAATCGGTATCGTGATCTCACCAGCCAATTCCGTACGATGAGCGGCATGATGGACTCAAGCCGCGGGCAGAATTCCGGCGCGTTCAGCGGCCAGGCACTGGACCAGATCCAAAACGCCATCTCCCTTACTGATAATGATCTCCAGCATCTGAGTGAACTCAATGCAAAGGCCTTCCAACTGGAAAAAAGGCTTGCGAAGATGTAAGTAATCCCTGTTCCCTCATCAGCGTCCAGCCATAGTTGCATGCCCACACTGTATATCTGGTTGTGTTTCCCAGGACAAATCGCGGCTCACACCACATGGCGCAGGGCAGAGTCTTCAGGCAAGAGGCGACTACCGCTGACCCTTCCTTAACGCGGTATTTATCGCGTCCTTTTCTTTTTGGTCCATCCATCGGTGCCTGCCTGTCGGTGCCGGGTGTGCGACATAAAAGTGAGAGTCAGGCTGCCCGGCGACCCGCCCAGTAATCCTCGAAGCGGCCATTGAGGTAGCAGCAGCGGAGGGCGAGGATGGCGTTGGCTCCCCGAACGGTCCAGAACATTCCCGAGCGTTTGAGGCGAGAGGCGATCACCGTCTTGCAGCTCGCTTCGATGACGCCCGAGCCGACAAACAGGTGTTGGCGGCGAAACGCAGGATAGCGCATGCGCTCTGCGTTCCTTTCAAAGTAGGCCGTCTCGGTGCGGATCTTTTCCGCGACTGGGGGGCTGCCCGATTCGATAGCGCGCAAGGCGCGGACCAGCTTGGGGATCTTTCCTTTATCCAGCAGCCCCTTCTGATGAAACTTCATCCAGGCTTTCTGCTGGGCCGCGTCGTTGGGGTATAGAGCGCGCGCCAACTCCCATAGATGCTGGCGGGCGTGGTAGATGTCGACAATTTGAATGGCGCCCGGAAAGTGCTCGGCGGCCAGATTCCAGATCCATTCGGCGCCGTCGCCCATCACCACCTTCTTCTGGGCGCGGCTCCAACCCCGCTTGCAGGCTTCCGCATAAAGGCGCCGGCCAAACTCTTCCGCGCACTCGATGGCGCCGGTATAGGAGGTGGAATCCGGATCGCGGATCGGGTAGCCCTCCTGATCCCACCTCGCCTGGGTGAACACGCATCCCAACTTGGCTTCGCGGGTATGGGCCGCTTGGCCGTCCACCTTGCCTTGCCGGCCCACCGTCTCCTTCTTCACCACCGGAACTCCCGTCCCGTCCATTTGCACATACAGGATGGGGATCGGCTCGCCAGCGACGACGGGCAGGTCCAACGGCAGGGCTTTCTGGATCGTCCCTTGCTCGCGCTGAGCGATCTCGGCGCCGACGCCCTCCGCCGTCCGCTCCACGGATTTCGCGGTCACCTCCAAGCCGGCCAGAACTTTCATCTGTTCGCGGCCCTGATCGAAGGGGGCCTCCTGACCCACCATCGCCTGCATGCGGCGCACCCCGGGAGAGAATTCTGTGTTTTCAATGTCCAGTTCTCGATCGACGGGGAACTGCCCCTGCTGACAGTGGGCGCACCGATCATAGGGACGCGACACTTCCACCGCGCCCACCGCCGTCAGCACGGGCTTGGAGCGCAACTCGCGGTAGTGCGCCCGCTGGCCGCAAGAACACGGCAGGGTGCGCTGGTCGGCCACCGGGGCCGGGAATTGCAGCAGTTCGGTCAGGGCGGCGGCCCCGGCCCGATGCAGGGCCGACCGCAACGCCGTCTCCACCGCTTCCAGATCGGTGCGGCCGTTTTTGCGACGCTGAGCAAAGACCCGGCCCAGGAGCTGATCTATTTCCCTCGCCATCTCCTGATGGAGGGTAGCAGCCGTTTTTTTTCCTCCGCCGTCCACGTCCCTGCCTCTTCCTCCACCGACCGCAGACGGCAAATCTTTTCGTTCACCGCGGTCAGCTCGGCGCTGAGTCTTTGGAATCGCCGGAATTCGTCCACCTCCCGTTGCGCTTTGCGCAGCGCGGCGGGGCTGCTCAAGGTTTCCGCCACGGTCTTGCCGTCCACCTTCGCGGTCAGGCGAAAGTTGGGTCCATGGCCCGGATCGCCGGCCTTCGCACAGTGGCAGTTGGGCTTGCTACAGCGCCCCATGACCCCGCGAATGGAGCCGGGACGGAAATCGCCCAGTTGCGTGATTTGGCGCACCACCGCAGAGCGGTCTTTCTCCAGAGCGGGAAGTGACTCGGGCATGAGGACCTCCTTGTCTTAGAGTATATAATACATTAAGAAGGGGTCTCCTGTCAACCAAATCATTCAAAGCGCCACTTCTACGT
>JAJYJL010000362.1 GCA_021789565.1 Acidobacteriota bacterium | reverse complement strand
CGGAGCTTTCGTGGAAAGGGTGCCGTCACCCGTCAGCAGGTCGGCCTTGCCGCCAGAGTGGAGATAGTAATCGGTGTCTTTTGCCCGGGCCAGCGGCCATGCCGCTTCCTCGCGCCACTTGTCTTCGCCCAACACAAAAATCTTAACCGGCTTCTCGTTTTCAACTCCGTTATCGATGCCCTTCAGCAGGTGGTCGTACCAGCGGAATTCAATGTCGTCCATATTGAAATTGGCTTCGGGGCCGAAGTCCACTTCGCCGATCTTTCTCCCGCTGCCGGCATGGCCGCCGATCACCACCATCAGGCGCGTTTCACTGCGCGCGGCCTCGGTGCCGCCGTGCAACCTGATGCCTTCATAGTTGCGCAGCGCGCCGCCCTGGAAAATGTCGTACCAGGCGGCCACGATATACGCCGGAACCTTGATGTCCGGGTAGTGCTCTTCAATCGCCCAGCGCTTCCAGTAATCGTCGTACGATGGATGCTTGAGCCAGTCGAGAAAGTAGGGAGCCAGGGCGCCCAGGTCCGTGGGCCAGGAAGAAGAAGCGTCAAAGTTAAACAGCGGATAGTGGCTGAGAGGCAGCGTCCACATCCCTTTCCGGGCGTTGGTCTCGTCCCGAACCTTCCGGTTGAGGGTGTCCTGCGCCAGGCCCGACGTCCACGACTCGTTGAACCATTGCTCGAAGGCCCCGCCCTGGTAGGTCCATCCGTTGTGGTAGTTTGAGGCGGTGACAAACGGAAAGATGCCGGCCAGGTGCGGAGGATGGGCGATGGCGCAAAGCATCTGCGTGGCGCCCACATAGGAGCCACCCACCATTCCCACCTTGCCGTCGGAGTAGGGCAGCTTTGCCGCCCACTCCACCGTGTCGTAGCCGTCCTGCGACTCGTACATGAAGGGATACCACTCGCCCTGCGAGGTGTAGCGCCCGCGCACGTCCTGAACGATAGACACATAACCGCGCTGGGCCGCCTTCACGCCGAAGTCGAAACTGCCGTCCTTGTTGTAAGGCGTGCGTTCGAGGATCACCGGAAATTTGCCCGGCGCGTCCGGCCGGTAAACGTCCGCGTAGAGCACCACGCCGTCCCGCATGGTGGCGGGAACTCCGCGCTCCACAATCACGTGATAGCGCTCAGCGGCGCCAAGCGGCAGGGCCGCCGTCATCATCAGGATTACCATTGCAAACAGCCAGCGAGAGGTTCGCTTCATGATGTGCTCCCCAATATGTTGATTTGCAGGGTGAAGAAATTCAGTTCAGTCCGTAAGGCGGAAAGTATATGCCACAAACGTTGGCAAGGGAAGCGCGATCGGCAGATCCGGTCAGGCCCTGGTGGGGTCGGGCTGTTGGGGGTCGCGCTTGATCCAGCGGTAGGCGGCGGCGGAATTTTTCCAGAAAACTTTTTCGGCTGCGGCGCGGCCCTTGCCGAGTACGTATTCGCGCACCAGCGTCAATTCCTGCGGATAGGTTTCAATGTGGTCGCTGTTGGGCCAGTCGCTGCCATAGATCAGGCGGTCTTCGCCGAAGATGTCCCAGAGGCGGTCGAGCGTTGGCCTGTAAAAATCGAGGTCCAGGCGCAGGCGGCCGTCAATCCGCCGCAGAACTTCCGACATCTTCACGTAAACCTGTGGCCGTTTTCCAAGTTCCTGCAGATGGGTCTCAACCTCTTTCTTCACCTTCGGGTCGGCGGGCTCCTGCATCTGCGGCAGATGGTCAATCACCACGCGCAGGTGGGGAACGAGGTCGGTCAGCCGGACAACCGCCGCGATCAGTTCCGGACTGGGATTGGCCGTATCCATCTCCAGACCGGCCGTCGCAAGTTCTTTGAGGCCGTGGACAAAATCAGGGTTCCCGAGTTGTTGGCTGATGTTCCGGCCCCACAGATTGCCGCACCGAATGCCGCGAAACAGCGGATTGCGATGGAAGCGTTCCAGATGCTTGCGGAAGTCAGGTTTCTCGGGCTCCAGATCGCCCACCGTGCCCACAATCACCGGAGCTTTGGCGGCGATGTCCAGCACCCACTGGTTGTCTTCGAGCCAGGGGCTGCATTCCACTTCAATCGCGCCCACAACTCCCTGGCCCTCTGTTACCTTCAGGTAGCGCTCCGGCAGGGCGGGTTTGTAAAGCTTTGTATCGTCCCTGGGCGGCCAGGGAATGCCCTGCGGGCGCCTCGGGTCGAACAGGTGAATGTGAGTGTCGATGATGGGGATAGGCGTGGTTTGCGCGCTCATGTCGATGTCCAGGGCGGCGAGGGACGCCGCGATTCCAAGAAATGTTCTGCGGTTCACGGCGGTATTCTAACCCAGACTTCGGCCTGTGGTTCCACGAATCCGCATTGGCAGGAAAAGAAAGGTTTGATATGAACTGAGGCGCGGCTTCCGCCGGCAGGTCTTGTGTAGAAGGTTTCTTGCCTGGAATCTTGAAGCGGGAAGTGTCCAGAAGGCCCCGATGACGCCAAGGGCCAGAGCGGTCACGCCCCTTGCGAGCTTTTGAGTTCCCGCAAGAGGCGTGACGCCGCAGTGGGTTAGAAGTAAAACTTCAGAGCGAACTGGATGTTTCGTTCACCCTGTGAGCTCAGCACTTCGCCGAACTGAGAACTGGTTACACTTCGATTGGGAGCCTGGAACGCCGGAGTGTTGGTGAAATTGATGAACTCACTCCGGAACTGGAGGTACTTCGACTCCGTGACGTGGAAGTTTTTCATAAGTCCCACGTCCCAGTCACGCAGCCCAGGCCCACGCACCGTTCCATTGGCGCAAGTGCCGAAGGTTCCGACAAACGCCTGCTTGAAAGCCCCGGTATTGAACCATGTCGTTCCCGGTCCCACGTTGTGATTGTAAGATACGGGACCGATACAATTTGCCTTGGGCCCCCGGCTCTTGGTTTCCGAGTTGTCAGGACCAATAATTGTAATGGGCAACCCTGTATGAGCCGTGACGATGCCGGAGAGTTCCCAGCCACCCAGGATTCCGTTCGTTATAGAGTTCCATTGGTTCCCGAACGCCTTTCCCTTGCCTACAGGCAACTGGTAGGTGTATGCGGTGACGAAGCTGTGAGTGTTGTCGAAGAAGGCCGGCCCCCATTCCGACGCCGCATTATACAGGTTCTGGAAGTAGGCGGAATTCGAAGCCGCCTGCCCGCCTTCACCGTAATAACCGATGGCATTCGTCATGGTCTTGGAATAGGTGTAGGAGACCTGCAATTGCAGACCATGGGTCATGCGCTTGGTCACGCTGGCCTGCAAGGCGTCGTATCTCTGGTCACCGTTTGATTCGGTTCCCGAGATCTGGCCGATCTCGTTATAGAGCGTAGGGTTGCCAGCCAGGTAGGGGCTGCCGCAAGTTGGGATGGTAGCTCCCGACTGGAGAACGGCATTACCCGAGGTACAGCCAGCCTCACCCACCAGGCGTCGCTGGAAGTAAGGCATCGGGACCATCAGGTGCGTTCCATGCTGCCCGACGTATGCCAGAGAAACCAGCGTCTGGGCGGGGAGCTGATGCTCAACACTAATGTTCCACTGTTGCGTCATATCCGGCCGCACGTTCGGGTCCCATAGCCGGATGTTGGTGTTCACAAAAGGATTGGAAGGCGCGGCCAGCACGGAGAGCCCCTGGCTCGAGGTTGAACTGGGGAAGTAGAGGGCGCTGCCTGTTGTGTAATCGTTCTCGAATTCGGATTGGAACGGAGGGTTCAGAGGAAGTCGCAGGTTGGTGCCTGTGCCTTCCAGGAAGGAAGAGATGGTGTAGGCGCCGCGGACGACAGTATTCTTGATGAAGCCCGGTGTCCACGCAAAGCCGATTCGGGGCTCCCAATCCTTCCAGTAATTGTTGTAAAGCGCATTGCAATTGCTGTAGGGACAGTTGTTCTGGCCGGCAAAGTATTCGGTGCCAGTGAAAGGTCCGAAATTCGCCTGACGATTGAAAACCTCGGACCAGGGCTGGTTGTACTGCCAGCGGAGTCCGAGATTGAGGGTCAGATCATCCTTAATGCGCCAGTTGTCCTGAACGTACGGGGCAAATAACCAGCTACGCTGGCCCCACGTCCCAGCACTGACGCCCAGTCCTACCACGCCGGGCAAACCCAGCAGGAAATCCGCTTCCGAAAATCCCTTGGAGGCTCCCGTCGCTCCCGGCACCGGGCCGCTGGTGTACTGCCCGGTGTAGTCCAGCAACCCGAATTTCCCGTTGTTGCCTGCGTAGTAGGTGTTGATCTGATACCGAATGGCCTGAAAGCCCATGTGGATTTCGTGCCGATTGTGGGTCAGGATAAAATCGACCGTCGGTTCATAAGTGGTGTCAGCAAACAGCTCTTCGCTGTCCGAACTGCCGATGCTGGTGGCAAGACCATTGGTAAAGTTGAGAGCCAGCAGCCCCGGGCCATGGACATTGGCGTCTCCAATACCGATGCTGGTGCCGAAATTCCCTATACTCGCGGCCGAGATGGAGCCGTTGTGCAGGTAGATGCGGTTTACGCCCATCCGGGCATCCATGACCATGGTGGGACTGAAGGTGTGGGTCCAGTCGACGGCCGCCCCGTGGTAGGGCGAGTCATTAAAGCCCTGGCCGAAGAGCTTGAATGAGTTTGTGCTCGGAATCGTCTGGAACCCCTGTGAGTAACGCCCCCAGATGTGATTATTCGAATTGGGCATGTAATCCACCTTGACGTCGCCCTGGTCATTGTTGGTCCGGCTGCTGCTTGTGTTGTACGCGTTGAACTGCAGAGCGGAGTTTACCGGGTTGACGTACAGCCCGGAGGCAAAAAGATTGGACGCCACCGGAGAAATCATGCTCGGGGGAATGATATTGTCCGCCAGACCCGTGTTGGCCGTGGTAAACGGCAGGCGGGGTGCGGCCCCTGGATTCGCCGGAGCCGTGCAGGGTCCTGAGAAGGAAGCGCACGGGTTGTAGAGTTGGATACCCTTCTCGCTGAGCAACTGCGAGAAATCGCCATTCCTTTCTGCCATGGTCATCACGGTGATCGAATTGGTCACTGGCGGGTTGTCAAGCCGCTCGCCTTCGTAGTCGGCAAAAAAGAAAAGTTTGTCTTTCTTGATAGGACCACCAAAGGTACCGCCAAAAGTGTTCCAGCGCAGCCCGGGCTTTCCTAACCCTTCCCAGTTGCGCGCCCAGTTGTTGGCATTGAGCTTGTCATTGCGGATAAACTCAAACACATCGCCGTGGTAGTGATTGGTTCCCGACTTGATCGTCGTGCTGATAATGCCGCCCTGGAATTGGCCATACTGAGCAGGTGCATTGCTTGTGATGATGTTGAACTCCTGAATAGCATCGGGGCTCGGCTGGTAGGACGTGAGATTGTCGGAAGTCTGATTATTGTCAATTCCGTCCAGCAGGAAGTTGTTGGCTTCCTCGCGGTTACCATTGACGTAAGGCCGTCCGCCTCCTCCGGTCCTCTGGCCATTTCGGAAAGAGCTGGGGTCAGGGGTGGTTACGCCCGGAGCCAGCAACGTTAGTTGAATAAAATTGCGCGTGGCCAGCGGCAGGTTGACATTGAAGTTCGAGTTGGTGACAAAGCCCCTCTGCATCGTATCGGTCTGGAGGAGCGGGGGAGCACCCGTCACCTCCACCGTCTGCGTCACCGCGCCGACTTGCAGCTCGAAGTCTACGCGCGCAACCTGGTTCATTTGAAGTTCAAAAGCCGGCTTCGTGGCCGTTGCAAAGCCTGTGGCTGTTGCCTTAACGGTATAGGTCCCAGCCGGAAGCCGTGGAAGGTTGTAAATGCCCGCCGAGTTGGTTGTTGTGGACCACACCGTGCCACGAACCGTGTCGGTGGCAGTTACTGTGGCCCCCGGTACTGCGGCATGGGATGGGTCTGTGACAGTGCCCGTAATTCCGCCTGTCACTTCCTGCGCTGAGAGTGGCATTCCGCCCAGAATGACCATCAGGATTGCAAGAAGTGCGACCACGACCATGGGAAAACGAGGTCGAAGGTAGCCTTTCAACGTACAACGTGCTTGCATAGATACACACCTCCATTTCTTAGGCGTGACCCATGACCCTTTATGGCAATGGCCGGTTAGGCCGAGACTTCAAAAAACCAAGGATTGGTGAAATGAAGAAACCCTGAAGATCAATGGCAGCGGGAACTGGCCCGAGGAATGCGGCGGCGACAATTAAACAGGATTTGAACTCGCGGCTACCCCGATGAGAACTAGAAATCACCTGAATTTTCGCATTATCGATTACACAAATCGACCAATCTGTATTTCGTAAAATTAATGCTTCAAGTTATTATTTACAGGCAACTTAATGGTCATAAATATTCGATTATCAGTGCCCACGCCTACTGCATTCCAGCGTGATCGTTCAGGATCGCCTCACTGCCAGGCCAGAAAGATCCGCGGCATCAGATACCCTACACCTCGCTCCCGCCTCGAGCATGAGAACTGGCCATGATTTTTTTGATTCAATGCCGGGGCGATTCGTTGCATGGTTTTTTAGAAAGGTTTGTCTCCGTCTGCTTGTTCAGTAAGGCACCGCATTTGTTCACTCTGGGCGACGAAGAACAGGACGCTACCCGGGATCCGGGGGAGCTTGTGCCCTGACTGGCCCGGCCTCGTATGTCCTTGAATTCCCTGGCCGGGGCCGATGTGCGCTTGCCACGAGGCACGCCATGGGTGTAAAAGTGTCGCTTACAGTTTCAGCGGTAACAATTGCCATGGTCCTCATCTGAAACGGAGAGTTGGGCGCGATACCGAGCACCGGAAGCAATGGTCATCGGCTTGTGCAGAGGAGCCGCAAAACCTTTGGCCGGCTCAGCCCTGCGGATTTTGGTCCCAAACTCTTCGGATTTTTAGCTGTCGCGCAAACACAACCCCGTCGTCTCCGTCTGCTTGTTCAGTGGGGCCCGGCGCAAATTCGTTATGGGAGACGAAGAACAGGACACTATGTCAGCAGAAAAATACTTTTCTCAAATCAACGAAGTCCTCAAACGGATCGAACAAACCCAGCGGCCGGCTATCGAAAAAGCCGCGGCGGCCATGGCGGAATCCATCCGGGCCGAAGGGCTGGTCTACCTTTTCGGCAGCGGGCATTCGGTGATCCCCGTGCTGGATATTTTCCCGCGCTACGGCAGCTTTGTGGGGTTCTGCCCGATTTACGATCCGCGGCTGATGTGGTTCAACGTGGTGGGGCCGGGCGGTGCGCGCGAACTCCTGTGGCTCGAGCGCGAAGAGGGTTACGCGAAAAACATTCTGGCCAGCTACTCCCTCGAACCGCGCGACACCATTATGGTTTTTTCACATGGCGGGCTGAACGCTGCTCCGGTGGAGGTAGCGATTGAGGCCAGGAGCCGCGGTCTGAAGGTGGTGACGGTTTCTTCCCACCAGAATTACCGGCAGTCGAAGGCAACCCATTCCAGTGGCAAGCAGCTCTCCGACTTGGCCGACGTCGCCATCGACAACTGCGTGCCACCGGAAGACGCTCTGGTGGGAGTTGAAGGAATCAAAGAAAGATTTGCCGCGGGATCAACTGTGGCGGTCGTGACC
>JAJYJL010000361.1 GCA_021789565.1 Acidobacteriota bacterium | reverse complement strand
GTAATTATTACACTTATATTTTTTCAAAGTTTTTTCGCAAAAATCCCAAACGTCCCATTTGGGGATGGCGACATAGGATTAATAGCCTACTTAGCGAGCGTATGTAAAGAGCTTGTGGGCCATGCCGCGGCCGGGCCCGAGGGGGCCTCCGGCAGCCGCGCAGACCGCCGCCCGTTCCGAGCAATAAAGCAAGTTATGTAGCGTACTCTGTGCTCCGCCAGCGTCTCTAGCCCGAGGCGCGGTTGCGGCAGCAAGCCATTCTATTCCTGCGCAGCTTCGCTGAACGAGGCAGAAACCGCCAGCCCCGCCTTGCGGCCCATCCAGACCAGTCCCTTCGGGACTACGCAGACACTACAAAGCAAACGTCTGATGCGCCAGCCGCGAACGACCATTCCGTCCAGACTTGCCGTTTCTTTCACTGCGTCGGGTAGGCTTTCTCTTGATTATCGATAGAGAATCTGTTCGCTGTTCCCGGATATCAAGAGTAATTGCTCGGCTCCCTCACAGTTGCCTGAGGATATCGGCTTTCTTCGCATCGTATTGCTGCTTTGTAATCAAACCTTGCTTGTAAAGATCGTTCAGTTCCTTCAATCGTTGTGCAATTGAGAGCTTGGGAGCTGCAGCGGGTGCCGGAGCAGGAGACGGCGAGGCTGGCTGTGCGACGGTAGCGACTGGCGCTGGCGCAGGGCTGGACGTGGCATGTTGCGGAGGTGTTACTGCGGGCAGCGGAGGCGGAGGAACCTCTGCCCTGGCGCGCCTCTGGAAGTCAGCAAGCTCCAAAGCGAAGCGTTTGGCCTCGCGGCAATCGGCAATGGCCTTCGCCGTGTCGGGCGCGCCCTTCAGGCCCAGAGCTTTATCCAGCATCGGTATGGCCTTGTTATATTTGCGAACCAGCATGTAGCTGAGTCCCAGGTTGTAATAGGCGCGGGCAACAACCTTTTCCTTATAACGCCCCGATTGACACTCCTGCACGTTTGCCTGCGACTGTTGAAGGGCCCCCTGGAAATCCCTTCCATTCGCAAGCATATAGGCCTGCTTCAAGTGGCAGTTTTTGTCATCGTGATAAGTAAGTCGCCTGGCCTCGCTCCAGGGGAAGAACATCCGGTGGATCTGTCCGACGGCGGCGCCAATCGCCATGTTCATCACTTCCGGTTCAGGAGGAAATTCGGGCTGGCCGTTGGTGGCGCTGTTCGTCCTTTGCGGGTTGCTCTCAAACGTTTGCGCGCTAAGCATCTTGCCGGTCGTCAGGTCAACGGTCTGGATTGATCCGCTCAGGAAAACCTGTGTCCTCGAAAGGAAATACCTGGTAATCGTGTTGTTGTAATTTTTTACGTCATTGTAAAGGGGAGTCTTCTCGGGTGTGCAGCGCTCCACCTTGACGTAGACCAGGGCAGAGGGCCCCAACAGCTTCCCGAGAGCCACGGCGCTCTGAGGGTCGACGTAGCCACTTGTATTGAGCCTATACTCGGCCATAATCTGACCGAGATTTGTCCGGTCAACCACCTCGATGTGATGGTTTAGGAAATCCTGAATCACCTGGTCAATCAACTGGTCGGAGCACTGGCCGTTCGCGGGGCCAAAAGCAACCCTTTTCACGGTCAGGCCAAGTATAGGCGGATGTACAACATTAAACATGACTGCGTTCGTCCCTTCCCAGTTCGCACGCAAACCTGTCGCGCCTGAGTAGAGAACGATCAATATTGTTGAGAGCGTAACAACCCATGCTTTGTTCATGTTTTCATTCCTCCAATCCCTTTTCTCGAAGAAGCTCTGCCAAAAGAGAACGCGAGTTTGATTTGACCTTACGGAACCGCCACACCTGAGGCAGGCAGCAATGTCCCCCTCTACTTGGGCGTGATCCAGATCCCACACCGGTGCGTGCGACAGATCCTCGGCCCGTGCCGCCACACTTGTTTGCCCCGGGCTTATTTCGCCTTGTCAATTCCGAAGGCAAACAGGGTACCGCCGGTCAGGCCCATCGTCTGCCCGCTCCTGCCAAAGAAGAAGCAGTATTCACCCGGTTTCAGATCTTCTTTTGGAACGACCTTGTATTCTCCGGGACGAACGTTTTGAGCGTCGAAAGGCACGGTGTCTTTGGACCGGAGTCCCGTCGATCCGCCTGTAATGCCCATCTGTCCGACAACCACCTCACGGTGGTCTTTTTTCTCCTCCAGCCTGGCCAGCGAGAAATCGTCTGGGTTGGAGGGGCCGCCTCCAATGCCCCCTGAATTTCCGAAGCTGCCAGCCTTCACGTCAAAGTAGAAATAGAAGGTCGGGCGCAGTTCCTGGATCCGCAGGGCGGCCTGGCCGCCGGGCACGGCAACCTTGTAATGCACCTTGGCCAGTCCAACCGTCATGCCGGATTTGAAAAAGCCTCCCATCTTCTCCCCCGAGTAAGACGTCGGCTCCAGCGTGATCATTTGGCGCCCCGCAGGACCCTGCTTCACAAGATAGATTCCCGGAGGGTGTGGAGAATCTGGATTGTTGGGGTCGGCTGGAGGAGCTGCGGCAGCGGCGGGCGCGGCGGTCGGCGCTCCGCATTCGGCCATGGCTTTCAGAACTTCGTCGCTGACGCCTTCTGATTTCAGCTTGATCAACTGCCCAGTGCTGGTATCGAATTTGCAGGCTGATGATTTGATTTTTGCAACGATCAGTCCGTCAGACAGCTTGGCCTGGACCATCTGGATGACGTCCTCATTATGAAGCACCTGCTCCGAGTTTCCCTGCGCCATGGAGGGAGATACTATCCCAGTGCCGGTGAGTAACTGGAGCAGAAACACAGACGCGGCTATTGCAACAATCCGAAACACGTACCGGCTAACCTCCTCGCACTTCACAAAATGAGTTTTTCGTATGGAATCTCTCCCAACAGTTTCCGATTTCATGATGCCCTCCTTAAACGAAGATTCGTGTTGTCGCTTCGCGCATTCCGCAGGATTCCGTCCGGATAACCGCAATTATGTTCTTGCCTGCCACGGGGCTCTCCGCCGTCCGTTACTTCACCACCAACGTGACCGTGGTTGAGTGTTGGAGGCTGCCGGACGTGCCCGTCACGCTCAGCATGTAGGTGCCACTGGGCGGTCCGGGACTGGTCCCGGTGCCGCCGTCGGCCCAGCCGGAAGTCACATATCAAGGAAGATCGAGGCGATACACCACACCATCGCCTGCTGAGCCTCCATACTCCGTGACGCCGTATAAGTTCCCATCCGTCCCTAGGATTGGGGCTGCAGGTGGACTCGCTCCGTCGGAACCATTGAACGAGTACAGGACGGTAACGTTCCCCTGGAGGTCCATTCTAAAGATTGTTCCCTGGCCCGAAGGGCCGCCCCCGGATGTCGTCCCGTACAAATTTCCATCGGTTCCTTGGATCAACCCTGAATAAGGAACTGAGCCGTCATTACCTGAAAATGAATGAAGAATAGAGAACTCTCCAGACAGACTTACTTTGAAAATTGTTCCAGCGCCGAACGCGCCACCGCCGGCGGTAGTTCCATACAAGTTTTCGTCACTGCTTTGGACAAGCCCGGCGAAGGGACCGGCACCGTCGGAGAAAGAAAAGGAATGAAGGACCGTTACGTTTCCAGACGCATCCATCTTGTAAACGGTCCCAGCGCCTGTTCCGCCTCCGGCTCCGCCGTAATACAAAGTTCCATAGAAATTGCCATCACTCGCCTGGAGGAGGCCGGCGTACGGAGGCGCTCCTTCAGATGAGGAGAAGGAATGGAGCCAAGTCACGTTTCCCGAGGTGTCAATTTTGAATGCAGTACCGGCGTTCGTTGGCCCACCATAGTATGTGGTTCCATAGAAGTAGCCATCCTTAGCCTGGATGAGGCTCGCATAGGGGTTAACTGGCCCGGGTCCGGTGAATGAGGCAAATACAGAGACATTGCCCGAAGTATCCATCTTGAAGACTTCGCCACCTCCGAACGCTCCGCCGTAAAAAGTGGTCCCGTAGAGATTGCCATCGGTAGCTTGGATTAAGCCGGAATAGGGTATGCCTCCATCAGTACCATTGAACGAATGCAGTGTGGTGAAGTTGCCGGTCGAATCCACCTTGAAGACAGTCCCGCTGTTTGACGTACCTCCGCTGGTGGTTGTCCCATAGAAATTTCCGTCACTTGCCTGAACGAGCCGGCCCAGGGGATCGAACCCCTCTCCCTGGCTGCTCTGGAATTGGTGCAGGATAGTTAAAGTCATGGCCGAAACAACCGTCACTGTGGCCACGGCGGTTTGCGAGGAGTCATCCGCGTTCGTGGCCACGATATGGAAGGTTCCTGTAGCGTTGGGCGGGAAGTAGACGGCTGTGGTGGTATCGGGGCTTGAAATTGTTCCGCCGCCTGATCCTTCCTGAATACTCCACGTCACTCCATTCCCGCCGCCCACCACGTTTGCAGTGAACGTTTGCGCGCCACCTTCCGGGACAGTGACCGCCGTTGGACTGAGTGTGACACTGCCTGTGGTTCCACCTGACACGGTGAAGTCAACCACATTCGAAGTTCCGCCGTCCGGACTCGGATTAGTCACAGAGACCGGGAACGAGCCCGCTGTGGCGAGCTCTGCAGCCACGAGCGCGATAGTGAGCTGCGTGCTGCTGACAAACGTCGTTGTCCGGCTTGAGCCATTAAAGCCAACCGTAGAAGAGTTCAGGAAATTGCTCCCGTTGATGGTTAAGGTTTGTGCTGCCGATCCAGCGACAACTGAGGTGGGTGAAAGCGAAGTAATTGTGGGGACAGGATTCCCTACAATGAGGTCAACCGCATTCGAGGAGCCGCCACCCGGCGTAGGGTTGGTAACTACAACAGGGAAACTGCCCATCGTCGATAGGTCAGCCGATGTGAGTAAGATCGTGAGCTGGCTGTTGCTGACCACCGTCGCCGTATGCGCGATCCCATTGAACGTGACGGAAGACGTTGCAAGGAACCCGGTCCCATTGATTATAAGCGTTTGCTGGGAGCCACTGGCGGGCAACGAACTGGGAGACAGCGAAGAAATACTGGGAACAGGATTAGCGGCCGCACCACTCACGGTGAAATCGAGAGAGCTGGTGGTAGACCCGGTGCTTGTTGTTACCGTGATCGGGCCGGAGATTGCTCCGGCGGGAACGCTTGTCTGAATGGATGAGATTGTAGAAGCGCTGACCTGAGCAGCAGTGCCGTTGAATGTTACCTGGTTACTGGCGGGATTCGCATCGAACCCGCTTCCGTCAATTGATACGGTCGTTCCGATCGGCCCAAGGGACGGTGTCAAACCTGTGACGTAGGGTGGCGTGACTGTTATGTTTGCGCCCGGAGAGGGGCTGACAACTGTGGTCGATTTTGGATATACGGGCGTGCTTGTGATCGTCCCATTCGCCGTATCGCCCCCGAAGCTGGCAGCCAAATTGTACGTACCGGTTGGGGCAGCAAAGGTCTCATTCGGAGCAACCTGCGCCACAATCGGTTTCTGATTACCGGAGCTGTCCACAATCCACCCTAAAAGATAACCTGCGGCCTGACTCGCAGCCTGGGCAGCGATTTGTCCGGCATTGGCCAGCGAGGCTAAACCCTGCCCGACAAGGTCCGTAAATTGTCCTAACTCCCCTTTTACTGCGACACTTGCCAAGCTGTTAGTTACACCTCCACTACATCCTGAAATGGGCATCGGCAGGGGCTGGCCTGTAACAATGTATTCCTTTGCCCACTCAGCCAAAACAAGATTTGAAGGGTCAAGGAAGTCACTCGCACTGAGCGGCTCCGGTCCAGGACATTGACTGTCGGTGGGACACGCAGCAGCAAGTGCTTGCGTAAACTGTGTCATGAGGGGGCCTGTGGGACTCAAGGGAGCAGGGTATTTCGCCGCGCAAACCGCGTCATCGGTGAATGCAGGAAGAGAACATAGGAGCTGATCGCAGGAAGCTGCATTTTGCGCGGGACTTAACAATCCTGATGTGAACGCGTCTCCGGTTGTTCCTGCAAGAGTTGCCAGTTGATGTCGTGTCCTCTTCTGCCGGAACGCCGCCTTTGCGGATTGCAGTGGCGTATCCTGATTGGTAATTGCTTCAAATTGATCGAACATCGAAATCAGATTCGTGATTAGGTCCGGAAGGAGGGATTGATTAGTCCAATCCGGGTTTGATAGCATGGTCCTTGTTTGGATTGCAGTATTAAAAAGCTGGGCTTCGGCTTGGTTGAGGTCTGTATTTGTGGTGTACGACGGAATCTGGGTGACTTGTACGGAAAAATCAATGCTACCGCTACTTGCCGTGCCATCTGAGGCCACAATCTGCAATGGAAGTGATGTTGTGGCCGGCGCCGTTAAATTCGTAATAATCGTGTAGACATGATCTCCGGCAACCTGATCACCACCTTGGCCATTATCTATCATGGAGCCGATGAGAGATGATGTTCCTCCCGACATATTCAAGAGTTGCACCTGGGTGCTTGCATCAGCGCCTTCAACATAGATGGAAAACGTCACCTGCGTTTGCTGACCGGATACCAGGATCGAGGGCACAGACATTGGGCCTACAGGGTTTAACGATGTCTGCCCGGTCTGTGCGGTGACAGTGATGGTGGTCGAGCCGGATTTGGTTGCGTCCTGTTGACTGGTTGCCGTAATTTTGGCAGTCCCCGTGCCGCTAGCGGGCGCGGTGTATTTACCGCTGCTGTCAGTCGCTCCAAGGTCCGTGGACCAGTTTACGACCGAACTGTAACTGCCCGTTCCCGCTACGGCTGCTGAACACTGCGAGGTCTGGCCGTCTTGAACCGACGTGGGACTGCACGAAACCGAAACGGACGTGACCGTCGACGACGGCGGGTTCGGACCGCCGCTCGGCCCACCGCCGCTTCCTCCACACTATCCCAGAGCAATTGCGATCGAGACAAGGCTGGCAACGAACAGAACCTTCTTCCCCGTTGGTACCATTATCCCCTCCCCGAATGAACGATGTGGCTCGGTCGGGGCCTCCGTTGGCTTTCACGCAGCCCCGTGGATCTGAAATGCTCCGGTTCGGCTCCCGACTGAGATGTTGTGCGAGGGGGCCGCGATCCTTTTTAAAATCTGGTCGTGCTTTGAAGAAGTGAAGTGTTTGGGGTGCCGGGCGGATTGTTGGCCGGGCCGAATCTGCCGGCTTGCCTATGCGCTTCGCTTTTCAATTGTGGCCGAGTCGCCCGATCTGCGAGCAAGCCAATGCGGCGCGGCGTAAGTTGTTCAAAAGGGCAATTGTGACTATTACGGCCCTTGTGTAGCATCGAAGTCAAGGCTTGTCAAGTCCATCAGCAGGTAATACCTGTATGTGTAACACCAAGAACTTGCACACTTCGCTCCGCAATGTGCAGCGGATTGCTTGCCCGGATCAGCGACCCAGGCTCGGCCGATGGCGGGCTGAGCCCGCCGCAGCAGCAAAAGACCCCTCACCCGTCCCGCTCTGCGGGCCACCCTCTCCCCACGGGAGAGGGCTTGCACAACTTGATGGTCGCCCTATACGGCACGACTGAAGTCGTGCCCTTTCACAAAAGCCGTTGG
>JAJYJL010000360.1 GCA_021789565.1 Acidobacteriota bacterium | reverse complement strand
CTGATGCTCCGCAATCGGTCGCACGCGAACCAATTTGCCGCTAATAGCCATTCTGTCAAATCCTTGAGAAGGAAAAAGGCCCGACCGGACGACAATGGAATCGGCAATCCCTCTTGACCCTGGACCGCTGCACACAGTTTATGATCTTTTCATGAAGATCGGCGATCTGGCGAAGCAGGCGCAGGTCAGCTTACAGACGGTCCGGTACTACGAAATGTTGGGGCTGTTGCCGGACCCAGGTAGGACGCAATCCGGCCATCGGGTCTACACGCCCGAAGCACTACAACGTCTTCGGTTCATCCGCGAAGCCCAGTCAGCCGGCTTCCGCCTGGATGAAATCCGCGAGATTCTGCGGATGAAATTCGCCGGCCGGTCACCATGCGATTGCGTGCGTACGATGCTGGAGAGGAAGCTCGGGAGCGTCGAAGAGCAACTTCACACTTTGGGACATTTTTGCGCTCAGCTAAGCAAAACCCTGCGACACGCGCGCCAACTGCCTCGCCTCCCGCACCGGGCCAGCGCCATGTGTCCCTTGGCCGACCGCCAAGCGGAAAGTGGCGCGAAGCGATGATGACGCGGCACCTTGTCCGGTAAACTGCCCTCGCGAGCCGAATAATCTTTCACACCCACTCTGCCGCGCAGCGGAACGAAAGATGTTCTCTCTGAGTCCTTAAGAGTATGAGGGCTCGAGGTTTAGTCCTTCGCGCGGGGAGTAAATCGCAGGGCCGCCATCATTACACTTTGGAGACCTCACGGCACGTAATTCATCAACTGGATCTTCGAAGTGACCGACCGAGGGCTGGATTACTGATCATTCTCCGGCGCGGATAGACGAGGAGATTCCAGAGCCATGCGCTTGAGCTTCCGCTACCTTTCGATCAGGGACTGCCGCCAGTTCTAATTTCCGTGAATCCCCCATGGGGGGATGTTGCATCTAGAAGTCGGGAGGCTATGGGATGCGGCCCCGAGATTTTGCCAGTTTCAAGGCTGGCCGCACTGGCGTTCGAGATCGTCCACACCTCGGCAAATAGAGTTTCTGAAGGAGGAGGGGGAACCACCTACGCAGCCCAGTTAGGCTCAAGCTAGCCAGAAGGAGGGCGAGACGTCATGCGGAAGCAAGTCGGATTGAACACGCAACAAGCGGCTTGTGATTGCGGTGGTTGCTTTGAGAAGGCCCGTGAAAGCCCGGTCGCTGCACCCGAAGGCACACGAGCAGTAAAAATCCCACGGATCGAGCTGCTGTATATCGATGGTTGTCCCTTTTACGAGCGAGCCCGTCAAATCCTCACTGAGGTTCTTGCGGTAACCGATGCGCCGGGTGAGATTCAAGAAATCAAGGTAACGAGTGATCGCCAGGCACGTCAGTTGCGATTCATCGGGTCACCGACAATCAGGATCGATGGTGCCGATGTGGATCCGGTCCCCACCGGAAGTGAGCAGTACGGCCTGAAATGCCGTCTTTACATCGTAAAGGGAGAGATTAGAGGCCGCCCGTCGCCGGAAATGATCTGGGCAGCCTTGAAAGAGGCGGTCCATGTCGCATGAAGTCAAGTTGCTGGTGGCCCGTTGGTGTCCACAATCTCCTTCAGCCAAGTTTTTCTGGCGCTGCCTGAAGGACAGAATTGGTTTCGCCTACGAGGAGATTGACGTCGAGTCCCCGTCGGGCCGTGCGCTGGTGAGCCGGTATAGCATTCGAAGCGTGCCCATAGCCATTCTCGATGGCCGCATTGTTGTGGCAACACAACCTGAACTACTGCGCATGGTACGACTGCTTGAAACGGTGAAACAACGCACGCTCGAGAGTGCCGGCAGTCCGGCTGTCATTGCTTGGAAAGGCGCCGGCAAAACTTAGCCATGCATCAGGTCGTTCTCTTACTGGCGCGTTATGCTTACTTGGGACTGCTGGTCGGCGTTGCTGCTGAGAACGCTGGCGTGCCCTTCCCGGGTGAAATTCTGGTGCTCTTGGTGGCGGCAACGGCCAGTCAAGCAGGCTTGGATTTCTTCACCGTCTTTCTGGTGACGGCTTTTGGGGCAGCCGTTGGCGACCACGCCTCGTACCTGATTGGCCGCAGGGGCGGCCGGCATTTCATGAACGGCTACTGCCGCCTTACGCTTTGCTCGCACGATTGTGAGGGAAAAGCAGATCGTTTCTTTCACCGTTTCGGGGTGTGGATGGTTACGCTAGCCCGGTTTGTTCCAGGGGTGGGAACCTTTGCCACGCCGTTCGCAGGTATGTCCCGAATGCCCTACCGGAAGTTTCTCATTGCCGATTTAATTGGCGCAACGCTGTGGGCGGCGTTCTTCACGGTTCTTGGAAGTCAACTCGGCGCAGCGATGGCAGGAGCTCTGGACAAAGTCATTCGATTGGGGGGAATGACAATCGTGGCGATCGTGGCCTGCTTCGCACTGATGATTGCCATGCGGGTGTGGAGGGTCCGCAAGTATGGAATCCTGACGGTGTCGGCCGATATTGCGGAACCTCGGGACTCACTGAAACAAAAGGAATCGTTGGCTTCCGTAGCATCGCGCCGCTCGTAACCTTGCGGCGCGAGAGTTACGGCGCGAAGTGCCGCCGAAACAGGCACGACGAAAATTGCCTGCGCCTTCTCTCGGGCTTTGGCAAATACCTCTTGACAACAGCTTCATCCGCTTCATATCCTATCCATGGGGAGGGGATACTTGTGGCCCGTAATCTGGAATTCCGACTGCGGCCTCCCCGTGCGGGACCGCCGCGCATCAGCGAAATCGTTAGCGCCGCCGGGCAGAGGAATCGTCTTGTGAGGAGGAATCCATGGAAGGCACATGTCGCCTTGAACACCAAAGGGAACCCCAAAGCATGCCGGAGAAAGTGCTGGTCATGCGCGCGAAGGAGGGCGATGCCAGCGCGTTCGAAGAGCTTGTGCAGCGTGATGAGATCCGAATTCGTCGCCTGGCTACGTATCTGTGTCGCGGCAATCACGCCGATGGCGAGGACACTTACCAGAACGCTTTGCTGGCGGCTTTCCTACACGTCGGAGACTTTCGTGGAGATTCACGCTTCTCTACATGGCTCACGCGGATTGTCATTCGCGAGTGTGGGATGCGCTTTCGCAACTGGCAGAACGCTACCCGATGGCAGAGTCTGGACGAGGAGTCGGATGGGGAAGACAAAATCCAGCCAACGCTTGCCGATGGCTCCGACAGTCCGGAAGAGGAATGCGCCCGGCGGGAGTTTCAGGAGATCATCCGGCATTCCATGAGAGGAAAGGAAGACTACTGGCAACCAATCTTCCTGAGCGAGATTTTAGGGCTGTCGAACCGGGAAATAGCCGATCGTCTTGGCCTTTCCCTGGCAGCCACGAAAAGCCGCATTCTGCGGGCCCGTCAGTACCTCAAACGGAGCCTCCAGAAGAGATTCTGTCCACCGGGGCGCTGCTATTGGCCGGGCAGCACATCAAAAACTGCCCACGGATAATTTTGTGCCGACTTTTGGATGCTAAGGTGCGACGCCTCGCTGAAGTCCATAACGGCTATACCTGTCCCGCACCACCGTTGATCCTGGACCAGCGACGCGACGGAAAGCCAGCTATTTTCCTGAATCCCCTGGCGGGGGATACGCCTCTATTTAAGTGGCCGCCTCAGAAGCCGCTGTTCGGGGCGTTTCCGACGTATTGGGTCGGGTCACACTTCGCAGTTTCCGACCTATGAGGCTCGTTCAAAGACGGCTGATGCGGCGCGGCAAATTGGTGACAGGGGGCCACGATGCAAAGCGCGCGCTCAAGAAACCGCGACACGGCTGGAGGCTGAGGAGGCGGGAATGTGGGTAATGGATGTGTTGATCTTCATTTCTACGGTGCTTGTTCTGCTAATGATTCTCGGGCCGGACTCAACGTTTAACCAGTCCCGCAGGCGTTAGAGACAGCACCAATGAAGGGCCCGAGGGAGGCGCTGTGTCCTGACAATTCCTCGGGACCCGATGCGATGCTCAAGTAGCGGGGACCACGGTTATTTCGGTAGGTGATGGATTTCCGTTTCGGAAGGGGTTGCCTAGCGCGGCGGAAAATGGAGTCAATTTCATGTCACAGAGAACGAACAGCCCTGTCTCCGACGCAGAACGTGAATTGGTTACCCGGGCGCAAACTGGCAACGCTGGTGCCTTCGAAGATCTCGTGCGGCGGAACGAGTCGCGGGTCCGTGGCTTGGCCCGTCAACTTTGCCGGGGAAACGGCTATGACGGTGATGACACGGCTCAAAACGCCCTCTTCCAAGCCTACCTTCACTTGCCGGATTTTCGCGGCGATTCGAGCTTCTCTTCATGGATGATGAAGATCGTGATCAACGAATGCCGTGCAAAATGGCGCTCCGAGAAGCGCCATGCCGGTTCGTTCGCGTTTGCGGAACTTTCGGAAAGGATTGATGGTCACGGGGCTGCGGAAGTTCCGGAGAAAAGCGCGAATCCCGAAGAGCAGTATTCACGCAACGAACTCAGGCGGTTATTGCTGAAAGCGGTTCACTTGGTGGACGGTTTTCACCAGGAGGTCGTGCTTCTCCATGACCTGAGCGGGATGTCCATCCGGGAGACGGCCGCGGCTTTGGGATTATCCGAAGCTGCTACCAAATCCAGGGTGCTGCGCGCCCGGCGGCAGTTGCGAAGGAAGCTCCGCGAATTGATGCTGTGCCGGACCGAGCGCAGCCGGTAGACGGAATGGCCGAAGGGAGCTTTCGGCAATTCGCGTCTCTCAGTACCGACGAAAATCGTGGAGGCGCGCTGGCTCCCTGAAAAAGTTCCGGGTCCCCTCCCCGCCGGTCAGGGCGAAGGGTGGTTTCGTCCGCTACCCCTCGATTTCCACCCCTCGCCCTGCCAGAAGCTATGCGGTCGGACCAGGGATAGAAAAGCGTTCGCAGCCCTCGTCACACCGATGGTGCGCGAGTCCTGCGAATCTTTCGCATACGGGAATTATGCCAGCGGCTATCGCAGACGTGACCTCACGGGGCAAACGTCCGAGAACGGCGCTGATACTCTGCGGCGGTGGAAGCCGCGCGGCTGTTGAGATCGGCCTATATCGTGCCATCGTCGAACTGGGAATCCACGTGGACTTTATCGTGGCGAGTTCGAGCGGGGCGGTCAACGGGGCCTTCATTGCGTCGGGAATGGACCCCGGGGCAATCGCGGAGCAGTGGAAAACGCTACGCACCCGCAACGTGATCGGAACGCCCTGGCCGTGGATTCGGGTTCTGCGGGGCGCACCAAGCCTGTACAGCAACTCGCGTTTGAGGCGTCTGTTGCAGAGACGTTTGCCCGTCGCTTGCTTTGAAGATCTGAGGATCCCGCTAACCATTTTGGCGACCGACTTGGAAAGCGGCGAGGCGGTGCCGCTGCGAAGCGGCGGGTTGATTGATGCAATTCTCGCCAGCACAGCTCTGCCAGGTCTGTTTCCTCCTGTGGCGTGGCAGCGACGCCAATTGGTGGACGCCAGTCTGTCCGACAACGTGCCGATTGATTTTGCCGTTGCGGAAGGTGCCGAACGGGTGATCGGAATGTTGTGCGGCTGTCGGCATCCCTTCGGCAATCGCCCACGCTGGAGTTCGATTCTAGCCCAGAGCTTTTCCTTGGCGATCCAGGCCAAATTCCAGTGCGACCTGCGTGTCTATCGTTCTCAGACCGAAGTCCATATTCTGAAACCTTGTCCTGGACCCGATTTGGGATTACTCGAGTTCGACCGCGCCTGGACCCTGATCGAACCGGCGTACCAGCATGCCTTGCGAGAACTTCAACGGGACTTGGCGGGCAACTCCGAGAGAAGGAGGGGGAATTCAAAAGAGGTTGTCTGAGCGCAAGAAAATCGCTTGCGACCAATCAGGGACCTGTGGCATCCTATGGGCTGGGAGGGGATATGCTCAAGACGGCACCGGCGACCGGAACCTATCTTGATCCGGAAGTCGAGGAAGAATTGCAGAATCGGCTGAGCCGCATTGAAGGCCACGTGCGCGGCATCAAGCGCATGCTGGGGGAGCACTCGAGCTGCGAGGATCTGCTTCTCCAGCTCTCGGCTGTGCGCGCGGCGACCAATCAGGCTGCGGCGCGATTGCTGGAAAATCACATAGATACCTGCGTTTCGGAATGCATGCGATCGGGCAAGGGCGAAGCGGCGCTGCGGGATCTGAAAGGCGCGCTGGCGCAGGTCATCAAGAATCTTTAGGCCTCAGGAGGAACGGACATGCAAGGAAAATCTCTTACGGTTGGCTCTGTCATTGCGGCCTTTTTGGCGTCGCTCTGCTGCCTGGGACCGCTGATCCTGGCCGGCTTGGGCGTGGGGGCGGCGGCATTTTCTCCGCTCGTGGCGCTGCGCCCGTATTTTCTTGGTCTGAGCGCGATCCTGCTCGCCGCAGGATTTTATTTCGTGTACCGCAAGCCGAAAGTGGCAGCGGCGTGCGAAGGGGAAACCTGCGCGCCGAACAGCCGCGTGCACCGCTGGGCGAAGCCTGCCCTGTGGCTCGCCGCGCTGGCAGTTCTCGCGCTGGCTTTCTTCCCATCCTATGGCTCAAAGCTCGTTGGCCAAGCCCAGCCGCGCGACCCCGTGGCAGCCGCAACGGTAGCCACCGCACAACTCAAGATTGCCAACATGGATTGCCCCATGTGCGCCGATGTCATCCAGCATAAGCTGATGGCCACGCCTGGCGTGCTCGGCGCTGCCGTCCGCTATCCAGCCGGGTTCGCAACGGTGAAATACGATCCGCGCAAGGTCGCTCCGGAAAAGCTGGCTCAGGTGGTGGACACCACGGGCTACAAGGCTTCGGTAGCGAAATAACGGCGTCGCCCGCTCGATCAGCTTGGCGTTTGACGCGGGGAAGGCAAGGGGCCGATTCACCGACGGGCCCTCCGGGGATGGACGAGATAAGTTGCCAAGGAACGGGAAACGGAAAGGGGAGGGGAAGAATGAAGATCAAACGGGTGGAGCGCGTAGGCGCCGCCTTGGCTGGCATCGTGCTCTTAGGATTGATTGGTGTCGGCGTAGGGAGTCGATCCGCCTACGGCCACCCGCGCAGCGCCAGACACCAAAACAAAATGGCGATGTCCGGGATGAGTATGTCGAAAAAAGATGCATCCGGAACGGTCTTCTGCCCAGGGATGTCTACCGGCCAGCTTTGCCCGATGGGAACGGTGGCCACGCTCGAGCTTACTGGGCAGAAGAGGCAGCAGTGGGCCGAAGCGGTCAGCCAATACAACAGGGCGGTGGGCAAAGCCACGCAACAGCTCTTGGCCAGTGCGAAGCGAACTCTCTCACCCGCCGAGTACGCTCAGGTGAAAACCTGGTTCGCGAGAGGTCTCAACCCGGAAATCAACCGTTTGCTGAGCAGCAAGCAGCCTCCGCAAATTGACCCTAAGCCAGAGGCCCTGCTTGAACGGACGTGCCAGGCGGCATCGCAAATCCTATTTCGCAAATGCCGATTTCGACTGACTGGCACGGACACTCTTCTCCCGGAGGAAGCGGTGTTCAACGCGCAACGCCAGCACGAGGAACCATT
>JAJYJL010000359.1 GCA_021789565.1 Acidobacteriota bacterium | reverse complement strand
TGACGCTCAATTACGGCATCCGGTACGAATACCAGTCACCCTGGACCGAGAAATTCGACCGCCGCTACACGTTTAACCTTGCAAACGGCGATCTGGTGGTGGCAGGGACCCAGATGCCGAATGATCTTGTTCCGCAGGTTGCCGCAACCCTGCCCATTGAAACCTCCACGCAGGCAGGCTTCCCGGCCCACAGCCTGCAATACTCGGACACGAATAACTGGAACCCGCGCATCGGGATTGCTTACCGGCCCTTCGGCGGCGAAAAGACCGTTGTGCGTGCCGCCTATGGGTGGTACACGTCCATGCTTCCCGGGAGCCTGGGAACGACCGGCCTCGGCGGCCCCTGGACCACCAACACCAGCTTTAACTACCTTGGGGGAGCGGTGACACAAATGTTCCCCGATCCTTTCACCCAAAGCTCCAGCTTCTCGGGCGTCACCAACATCAGCGCCGTGGATCCTCACTACGTCGACATGCGCGCCCAGCAGTGGAACTTTTCCATCGGCCATGAATTCCTGGGAACTGCAATCGACATCGCCTATACAGGCACCAAGACGACGCACCTTCCGTATACGATGAACTACAACCTGCTGCACCCAAGCACCACTCCGTTCGATCCTGCAAACCGTCCCTATCCGCTATTCAGCTCCGTGAACATGGCTGAATCGGGAGGGTCATCCATCTACCATGGATTGACCGTCCAGGCAGACCACCGCTTCAAGAGCGGTTTGCAGTTCAACGCCAACTATGCGTGGGGCAAGGGTATGACTGCGTACTCGCTTTGGGGTGGGGGTGGCTTCCAGCAGAACCAGTACGACCAACAACTGGAATATGCGCCTGATCCACTCGTCCGCAAGCAGCAACTGGAGTTTGACTTTATCTACCAACTGCCCATTGGGCACGGCAAGGCATTACTTCCCAATCTCAACCCGGTCCTGAACCAGGTGATTGGTGGGTGGCAGGTGGTTGGAATTACCACCATGCTGAGTGGGCAATATCTCAACCCCAGCTTCTCCGGCGTCGACCCGGCCAACACCAACCAGTTTGGCGGGCGGCCGGATTGTATCGGCAACGGCAACATCGGCGGCATCGGAAGCCTGGTGCGATCCGGCCAGTTGATGTATAACCTCAATGCCTTTCAGGAGCCGGCGAGCGGGCGCGGTTACTACGGAAACTGCGGCCGATCTGTCCTCGTGGGCCCGGGAAAGAACCTCTGGAACGCGGGACTCTCCAAGAACTTCATTCTCCACGAGGGCGTGCGCCTGCAAATCCAGTGGGAACTGTTCAACGCCTGGAACCATGCCAACTTTGGAAACGGCAACACCAACATCAGCTCCGGGAACTTTGGCCATGTTTCTTACGGCGGTGGAGGCCGCAGCATGATGTTTGGCGGACGCATCGACTTCTAGCCTGGACTATTCATGAGCCGACGGATGCTGCCGTGAAAGGGGAGAAGGGGCACGACTTCAGTCGTGCCGCAGAGGCGGTTCGAAGCCGGCGGTTTCAGCCGCTGAAAATTCCGGCGCCATGAGCGTTCCGCTCAGGGGCTGAAGCCCAGAGAGGAGCTTTTCAGGCGCTCCCACCGGCACGACTGAAGTCGTGCCCTTTCACGGAGCCCTGCTGCGTCATGCGTGAGACGCTGTCATTCAGAGGGCCGATGCTTTTGATCGGCCCGAGGAACCTGCTTTGTTTTTTCGGTCTTCGCGCCAAAAGCAGATTCCTCTCCCGCATTGCGGGACCGGAATGACGTTAGCATTGTTCAGCGAATTTATAACTCGGGACACCAGCGCACCCGCATGGTCGAACCGGACACGGCGAACCCACCTCCTGCCGTGTCCCCGTTAGGAGCACGTCCCACGGTTGACTCAAGGACCGATTCAGCCGTGGGCGCTCCTTTTTGGCGTTACAATAGGGGCGACCGAGGAGAGGATATCGGATTGGAACGTAAGATTGCCAAGAACTATGTGGTCTTCATTCTTTCTTGTGTTTTCCTAACTGCAGGTCATGGTTGGGCCACTTCGAGCCAACTGAAACTCTCCTTCCAAAGCTCGGTTGTAAAAGTCTTCCAGGACGAGCCAAGTCCTGGACTTAGCGCCACAGAAAAAGTGAGCATGGCACGGGGCGAGTACCAATCCTTCCAACTCCTCGTCGCGGCAGGCGACAAGGACCTGCACAACGTCAGGGTAACGGCTGATGTCGTCGTCCCCAGGAACGCCGCGAAGGAAAGCTCGAGCATTCAAGTGAATCTCAGCCTGGTGGGCTATGTTCTCACCCACGCCGACGATCGCCGGCCGTGGGGGAAAGCTACAAAGATCGGCTGGTGGCCTGATCCGCTGTTGCCCAACCGCCCCTTTGATGTGACCGCAGGACAGACGCAGCCCGTCTGGGTCACGGTGTTCGCGCCTGCAGGGACGCCCGCTGGAATGTATACCGGCGAACTGAATGTGATGCTGGGCCGCCGGCGCCTGGCGCAGCGCAGCTACCAGGTCGAAGTTTTCAACGTAACGCTGCCGAAAAAACAGGTGCTGCGCAACGCGGCGTTCATGCCTTCCGGCAACCTGGAGGCGCAATACCATGTCCCGGGCGGCATCAACGGCAAAGCTTTTCTGAAAATGTACGAGCGCTGGGAGAAATTTGCCTACCAGCACCATCTGGGCCCCGCCTTCGACATGCTGATGGGCTGGAACCAGACACCGCTGCGCAAACCCCTGGAAGCGGGCAGCCTGGGACCCACTCCCGACATGCTGGCCTCAAAATTCGGGCCCAGCAGCCACGTGACGTGGCCCGTCCACTGGAGCCCCAAAGGCTATGACTTCAGCACCGCCGAGCAATTGATTGATACGGCCCTCCCGTACGGATTGAAGCGTTTCTGCATCGCCATTTTCGGCCGCAGCCAGAAGTGGGAACAACAGAACCCCAGGACCCACGCGGCGATGGCAAAATTCCTGCAGGCCTACGTGGCAGTGCTCAAGAAACGCGGCCTCGACAAGTATGCGTATGTGTATAATGCCGACGAGCCGGGCCCGCAGATGTGGCCCACGGTGAAGAAAAATTATGAGTTCGTCAAGTCGGTAGACCCGCAGTTAAAAACCTGGTTGTGCCTGAACAACGTGAAGGGCGTGCGGGCGCTGGACGGCTTTACCGACATGTGGGACGTTTACGTCCGGCAATTCGATCAGTCCGGGGTCGAGCAGAACCTCAAGGCCGGACAACCCGTCATCTGGGGTGTCTGTGTTTATCCCCATGAACATCCCAACCTCTTCATCGAATACCCGGCGATGGACGCGCGCATTATGGGCTGGCTGACCTACGCCTATGGCGTTTCAGGGTTCGAATACTGGGGTCTGAACCAGTGGGGGCCCAATACCGGGCACAAAGATTGGGCTTCATTTGACAAAGGCAGCACACACACAACCTGGCAGCGCACCAAGTGGCCGCTGGGCGACGGATGGCTTCTCTACCCCGGCCCTGACGGCGAGCCGCTCTCGTCCGTGCGCTTTGAAAACCTGCGAGACGGCTTTGAAGATGCCGAATTGCTGCTGATGTTGAATGCCCGCGGGAAAAAGGCAGAGGGCCGGGAGATCGCCGCGCGCGTCGCCCGGTCGCCGGAGGATTATACGTCCGACCCTGCAGCCATAGAAGCGGCTCACGTGGCCGTGCTCAAGGCACTCGCAAGAACCAACTCTAATTAGCCGGGCTTCGCAACTGATCAGGATGAATCAGAGAAGCCCCGTGTAGCGGAGGTGAAAATGACAGGTCAAACAAAGTTGTGTTTTGTCGTATTGCTTGCGGCAGTGTTGGCAAGCTGGGGGTGTTCCCAGAATGCGAAGTCCCCAACAAGCTCATCATCAAGCGAAGCTGCATCGATCCAACCCTTTTTAGGACGCTGGGACTTGACCATCAAGACGCCGAAAGAAGACCGCCCGTCCTGGGTCGAGATCTCAGAGGAACAGGGCCAGGCGAAGGGTTTAATGACGGGATTCTGGGGCCATGCCATCCCGACAGGGGATATCCAGGTGAGCAACGGTGAGATCGAATTCGCCGCGCCCAAGGGTGTGGGCTACAGCGACGGCATGCAGTTCAAGGGAAAGCTCGAAAACGGGCAGCTTGCCGGCACCATCACAGATCCCAAAGGCGAGACCTGGCAATGGACCGGCCAGAAAGCGCCCAGCCTCCAGCGGGAGGGCACGCCAGAATGGGGCAAACCCATCCGCTTATTTAATGGCAGGAATCTTGACGGCTGGAAGCTTCGCAATCCCGCCCCGGGTGCTGCATGGAGCGTCAAACACGGCACGATGGTTAAAAATGCAAAGAGCTCAGACATTATCTCGACCGCCAAGTTCGAAGACTTCAAGTTGCACGTCGAGTTCAAATGTGACGGCTCATGCAACAGCGGCGTCTATCTGAGGGGCCGCTACGAAGTGCAAATCGCAGAGCCCACGGGAGACCTTCCGCCCAACCGCAGTTTGGGCGCCGTCTACGGCTTCATCGCGCCGAACCCGGCCGCGACGGTCAAGCTTGGGAAATGGCAAAGCTACGACATCACGCTGGTGGGGCGGACCCTCACCGTGGTGTTGGATGGGCAGACCATCATCGATCAAAAGGAGATTCCCGGCATCACCGGCGGCGCGCTCGACAGCGATGAAGGGGCGCCGGGGCCGATCTATCTTCAGGGCGGCGAGCATGGACAGGTGGCGTTTCGCAACATCGTAATCACGCCCGCGAAATAAGTAATGAGCAGTATGCGAAGTGGAGGCAAGCCAGCAGTAATTTTGTCAACCGGGGTTTGCACCCTCGTTGCAGTTGACAATTCATAAGTCAGCCCGGAAGGAGTGGAGATGTTACAGAGGCTACAAATTTGGCGCCAGGCAGCGAAGATTTTAGGCAGGCGGGCGCGCATCCTGTGCGTTGCCCTGGCCTTGCCGGCCTGTCTCGGATGGATTCCAGTTACGGCTTCTGCCCAGAGGATGCAGGCAATCAACCAGGCGCGAAGCAAGGCCTTCTACCAGTATCTGGAAGAGCGCGGGGCCGAAATCAGCCGCCGGACCCTCAGCAACATCCACACCTTGCAGCAATTGAAAGACGCGAAGCCCGAGCTGCGCCGGGAATTGGCTTACATGGTGGGGCTCGATCCCATGCCCGCCCGGACGCCCCTCCACGTGAAGATTACCGGCACGCTCGATCGGGACGGCGTCCGCATTGAGAAGGTCGTTTATCAAAGCATGCCCGGGCTTTACGTCACCGGCAATCTCTACATCCCAAAACAGGGCAAGGGGCCTTTCCCTGTCGTTCTCTATCTTTGCGGTCACATTCCTGACCCCTACGGCGCCAAGGTGCCCTACCAGCGGCACGGCATCTGGTTCGCCCAGCACGGCTATGTCAGCCTGGTCCTTGACACGCTCGAGTTCGGAGAAGTTCCCGGTATCCACCACGGACTTTACGACCAGAACATGTGGCAGTGGCTGTCGCTCGGCTACACTCCCGTGGGCGTGGAAGTCTGGAACGCCATGCGCGGCCTCGACTACCTCGCAACGCTTCCCTGGGTGGATATGAAACGCGTTGCGCTCACAGGCGAATCAGGCGGCGGTTCCATCACCTGGTATACCGCGGCGCTCGACCAACGGATCGCCGTGGCCGTCCCGGCCATTTCCACCTGGACCGCGGGCACACAGGTGGCGCTGCACGGCGTGCAGGAAAACTGCGACTGCATTTACTTCCCCAACATCTACGAGCGGGACTTCACCATCCTCGGAGCTCTCATTGCTCCGCGCCCGCTCAAAATGATCAGCGCCCGGCTCGATCCCATGTTTCCGCCGGCGGGCTACAACGCCGTCTACGAAAAGTTGAAACCCATCTACGCTCTCTACGGAGCGGAGAACAAAGTCGCCGCCTTTGACCAGGAGGCCCACCACGGCGACAACGTACCGCTACGCCGCGAATCCGCCACCTGGATCCAGCGCTGGCTGAAGGGCGACACAACGCCCTACGTCGATGGCACTTTCACGCCCATCCCCGGTTCCCAACTCGAGTGCCTGCTGCGGCAACCCAAAGACGCTGTCAATTACGGAATTTATAATCACTTCGTCCCCGTCGCTCCGATTCGCAATTACACCAGCGCCCATGCCTGGAACGCGCGGCGAAAACAAATCCTTGCCGGGCTCAAGTCAAAGGTGTTTCGCGCCTTTCCCAAATCGCCCGTGCCGATGGACGCACAGATGAAACTTATTGAGTGGTCGTGGGCCAACAAGTATACTGACGTCTTCAGCGTCACCTTCACCACCGAGCAGAATCTCCAGGTCCGCGGAATTCTGTACAAGCCCAAAGGTCCCGAGAAGCCACGCCGGGCGCTGATTTACGTTAAAGGGCGCCACGATGACATCTCCGGCGTCGACTTTGACAAGCTGCTGCCCCTTTTCGGCCGGTACGAAATCCTGGTGCTGCAGCCGCGCGCCACCGACTTCCCCATCAGCGACCGTTACTGGGTCACGCTGGAAAGAACGGCGGAGATTCTGGGCTCGACCGTCGAATCGATGCAGGTGTGGGACATCATGCGGGCCATCCAATTCATGAAATCAGACGAGAAGCTGGATCCCGCTTCGATCTCACTCTACGGCAGAGGAGAAATGGGCATCCTGGCGCTCTATGCCGCCATCATGGACCCGGGTCCCGACTGCGTCATCCTCGATCAGCCGCCCACGACGCACTGGGACGGGCCTCCGCTGTTGAACGTCCTGCGAGTGACCGACATATCCGAGGCTGCCGCCTTATTTTCACCGCACAGGCTGGTTCTGCTGCAGCCGGCCGGCAACGGTTTTGCGCACACCGCCGCGCTCTACCGGCTCACCGGCCACGCAAACCAGTTCCAGAAAGCGCGCAGCCTGCCGGCAGCTCTTGAGGTGTGGGAGCAGCAGAGGTCACCGGAAGGGCTGAAATAAGCGTTCCCAATGGGAGGCTTGCTCAACCCTCCGTGCGCGGCATCGCGCCGCCCGGCAAAGACCGTGCATGTGGGCAGCACGCTCATAGGGAGGACCATTGATGAACAAGCAGAGTGATGCGGAATCAAATTCGCGCGGCGTTAAAGGCCGCAGAGATTTTCTCAAAACGTCAGTGGCCGGCGCTGTGGGGGCCGCGCTGGCTCCGGCGGGAGCGTCTGCCGCTTCCCTGCCCGCAGCGGCGCGGCGCCCCAACATCATCTACATCCATTCGCATGATACCGGGCGCCTTACCAGTCCCTACGGGTTTGCGGTGCCCACGCCCAACCTCCAGCGCCTGGCGGAAGAAGGTATTCTCTTTCGCCAGGCTTTTAACGCAGCCCCAACGTGTTCGCCCAGCCGCGCCAGCCTGCTGACCGGCGAGTGCCCGCACAGCAACGGCATGCTGGGCCTGGTGAACCGCGGTTTCCAGATGACGCCAGAGGGTTACCAGCACCACATCGTGCGCACCCTGCGGCGCGAGGCCGGATACCATTCCACGCTGATCGGCCTGCAGCACATCGCCCGCGATCCC
>JAJYJL010000358.1 GCA_021789565.1 Acidobacteriota bacterium | reverse complement strand
AGGCGCCCACGCACACACAGAAAATGGGGCGGAAGATGTAGACCTCTTGCGGCCATACCCATATGCCGCTCAGCCACCCGGCGCTTACGGGCAGCCCCAGACTGAGCATGGCCGCGAAATCCCGCCAACTGGCGCGCTCGACGGAGTGAATGCGGTCCGGAAGAAGCAGAAGCGTGGGAACGGCGACGTAGGTAGAGAGCTTGGCAACCGCAGGAAGTGAAAATGTGGCGGTGCTCACCGCCAGGATGAAATAAGGCACAAGAAGCGCGAACGGCGTCAAGATGGCGATCCACGGTGAACCAAGCGCCCACTTTCTTAGCCGGTGGATAAAGTCCGTGTAGGTGAAGGCAACAAATGCTCCAAGCAGCAACGCGAGGGATTCCAGTAACGCGGCCAGACGCCAGGGGTCGAGATCCACTCGCGACAGGATGATGGCCTCGGCCATGGCCGCCGCAAGCGTGAGTCCGGCGAAGGCGAAAAGGGCATTTTTCATCCAGCTACCTGCGGCGGGCAGGATGGTCTGCGGGCGTCTGCTGCGGCTCCGGGAGTGCACGCCTGACGTCAGCAATAGGGATGATCCGCACGGCTCCAAGCTTCTTGAGCCCGTCTTTGAAGGCTGCAACATTGCCCACCAGCACGATGATATCGTCGTCCGGGTTCAGATATTTCCGCGTTGTTGCCAGCACGTCCTGAGCCGTGAGCGTGCGAACTTTCTGAGGGAAAAGGTTCCAATAGTTCCATGGAAGATGATAGAGCATCATCTCCAGGATCTGATTGGCAATCTGGCTGGCGGACTCAAATTGCAGGGCTTCATGTCCCACCAGATAATCGCGGGCGTTTTGGAGTTCCCATTGCCTGATGGGTTGCTTGCGAAGGTTCGCTAGTTGGTTAAGAACCATCTCGGTTGCTTTGATGGTTTCATCTGAGCGTGTTGATGTCTTTGCTATCCACGCACCCAGCGTCGAATAACAGTCCAGGTCACTGGAGGCTCCGTAAACCAGCCCATGTTCAGTCCGTAAGACGTCAAAGAGCCTGTTCGCGGCGGGACCGCCAAGCACCTGGTTGGCAATCATCAGCGCGAAATAATCAGGACTCGAACGAGGAATGCCGAGGTTGGCAACGCGGATTTCCGTTTGTACCGCATCAGGCTTGTTGACAACGATCACCTCGCGGCGAGACGACACATGCGGTTCTGTACGGGGCCGCAGAGGCAGGGCGGATTCATTCTTCCACTTCCCCAGGAAACGGGTTGCGAGATTGAGGCATTCAGGTTCAGTAATGTCTCCCACCACGGCAAGAATGGTGCGCGATGGAACATAATAGTGCGCGTGAAAGGCAGCCAAATCCTGGCGTGTTATACGCTCAATCGAACTCCGTGTGCCGTCTTCGGAGTGAGCATAATCCGTTCCAGCAAACAGCAGCTGGCGCAGGACCATGTCGGCCACGTAACCGGAGTCCTGGTCGACGACGTCCAACGCTGAAAGCGTCTGCTTACGAATGCGCGCAACCTCATCGGGGGCAAAAGCCGGATGGATCAACAGGTCGGCGAGCAGGTCAAATGCGAGCTCTTTGTGGTTTGAAAGAACGCTGACGTTTATGTAGGATTGGTCCCACCCGGCCCCAGTATCAATCGATCCTCCGGCCTGGTCAATTAACCGGGCAATCTGGTAGGCGCTTCTGCGCCGGGTGCCTTCAGGAAGGAGCCCTGACACCATGGTCGCAGTTCCTGAAAGCCCCGTCGGATCAGCCTCCGCTCCAACTTGAACGATGGCGTAGAGCCTGACAATCGGCACATCATGGCTCTCAACCAGCACAACACGGAGCCCATTGGGTAGTTGATGGATGGCAGGCATGTGGAATGAGACCGCTTCAGGCGGCGGTACATTCGGAGGGACCTCACGCGCGCAAAGCACTGGGCCGGCTAGGCAAGTGCCCAGCACCACCGCACCACAGAGTGCGAGCCTTTTCCAAGCCTGTATTCTCAAACTCAATGGTCACCTGCGTGCAGAGTTGCGGTCACCTGTCCGTTTTGCCCGGGATGAACTTCCAGGAGCGTCATGTTGCGGTGCGTAAAGTATTTCTGTGCGACGGCCTGCACCTGCTCTGCCGTTACGGCCAGAAATCGCTCCGCCTCCGTGTTGATCAGGTCCGGATTTCCGAGGATTACCGAATCGTAGCCCAACTGCTCGGCAAGGTCTTTGGAGTTTTCACGGTCTGCGGCAAGATCGAAAAGGACCTGATTCTTCGCCTTCTGCAAATCTCTTGGCGAAAGGGGTTTTTCCTGTAGCCTCTTGAGAATTGATTCAACAGCCGCTTCACCTTGGGCAGGCGTGTGGCCGGCATCCATGACGGCGAAAACAAAGAAGAGATTTGGATTCTCGCTGAAATCCGCCGAGCTTTGGGCCTCAAGCGCAAGCTGTTTCTCATAAACCAACTGATGGTAGATCATTCCACTATCGCCGGCAGACAGCAGTCTTGAAGCGAGGCGCAAGGGGTATGAATCGGGCGTACCGTCGGCGGGAATATGGAAGGCTTCCACAAAGGCTGGCAAGGCAACATCACGAGTCATGGTCACGACGCGTTCAGCAGTCTGGGGAGGCTCGGCAGGAATAGCGGGCGAGACCACACTGGTACCGGCAGGGATTGCCCCAAAGTATTTCTTGATGTATTGTTCGGCCTCGTCCACGGAAAACTTTCCCACAATGACAATGGTCGCGTTGTCGGGTACGTAATAAGTGTTGTAGAAATCTCTGATCTCGCTAACCGTTGCGCGGTTTACATCGCTGACGCTACCAATCGGCAGATGCCGATACGGATTAACCGTAAAGGCGTGTTCGTAAAGTGTTGGGATAACGGTGCCGTAAGGCGGGTTGTCATACCGGCGGCGGCGCTCGTCCTGCACCACGGCCCTTTCATTGTCCAGAGCCGTCTGGCTGATGTCCAGATTGCGCATCCGGTCAGCCTCCAGCCACAGTGCAACCGGAAGGTTTGAACTGGGCATCGTCTCCCAGTAGACGGTAGCATCGGTGGTGGTATAGGCGTTATCAATTCCCCCCACGCGCACGATGTAATCCGAGAAATGTCTGCCCAACGTCTTGGTGCCGTCGAACATCAGGTGTTCCAGAAAGTGGGCAAAACCTGTCTTCCCGGGTTTCTCGTCGCGCGATCCAACGTGGTACCACATTTCAACGGTTATCACCGGCGCTTCGCCGCGATTAACCATCACGGCGTGCAATCCATTGGCTAATTCAAGAGTGTGAATTTTGAGAGCTGGAAGCTTTACGCCCGCTGCCTGCGCGCATGGCACAAGCAGGGCCAACAGTGCGAGGATCTCAATAACGCGCGCAAATGTCGTTATGAAACAGCTTTTCAATCGATCTCGATTGCCGGTCCAGAACATACCAGAGAGTACGACTTCCCGTGAAATTGCTGCCTCATTCTGCAACAAGAGCTTCCCTGCCCGGCGTCCGGGCCCGGCGTCTTCGGTACACGTTGTCTGGCCGCCGGCTCCAAGGATTCACTTGGGCTGGCTAACCAGTGAATTTCTGTGCGATCGGATAACGGCGACCCATCCCAAAAGCCTTGGCTGTTACCTTGAGCGCGGGAGCAGCTTGCTGGCGCTTGTATTCAGCGCGTGTAACCCGGTGCATGACGTCCTCAACCAAAGGCAGTTCCACCTTGTACTTTGCTGCGATGTCTTTGGCGCAAAGGCGCTCTTCAATAATACTCTTCAGAATGACGTCGAGAGTTTCATATGGCGGAAGCGTATCCTGGTCCTTCTGGTCGGGCTTTAGTTCGGCAGAGGGTGGCTTCTCAATGCACGCCTGCGGAATGCGCTCCTTTTCACGATTCAGGTACCGCGCCAGCGCGTAGACCATCGTTTTCGGTACGTCAGCAATAACCGACAACCCACCGGCCATGTCGCCGTAGAGCGTGCAATATCCAACGGCGAGCTCCGACTTATTGCCCGTGCTCAGAACCATGGCGCCCAGCTTGTTTGAGAACGCCATGAGAATATTCCCGCGAATGCGCGCTTGAATGTTCTCTTCGGTGACGTCGGCGGTGCGTCCCCTAAAGGAGGGCTCCAGCGTATGAATGTATCCGTCGTAAATGGACGAGATGGGAACGACACGGAAATCGATACCCAGACGCCCGGCCAACTCTTCCGCGTCCTGAAGGCTCCCGGGCGAAGAATACGGTCCGGGCATGGCGATGGCATGCACATTTTGCGGGCCGAGCGCGTCGGAAGCGAGGGTGGCAACCACGGACGAATCAATTCCTCCGCTGAGCCCAACGATTGCCTCCTTGAAGCCGCATTTCTGCATGTAGTCGCGTGTACCTAGCAGGAGAGCCTTGTACACAGCGTCAATCTCGGATTCCGGGGCCGGGTGGATATCAGCCTGCGTACCCGTGGTGTCAAATACAACGAGGTCTTCCTCAAAGGATTTGGCACGTGCGATCAGGGTTCCGCCCGCGCTGAAGGCCAGGCTTGACCCGTCGAGGATCAGTTGATCGTTGCCGCCAACGTGGTTGACGTATGCAACAGGAATGCGATGCTCCGCTGCGATGGTTCTGAGCATGTCGTAGCGGAGTTGAATCTTTTCTGTGCTGTAGGGAGAAGAAGCGATATTCAGCAGCAGTTTTGCACCCGCCCGCGTGATCTCTTCAACAGGGTCGCGTGGATATAGTCGCTTGCGCCAGAAGTTCTTGTCATTCCAGATGTCCTCGCAAATCGTAATTCCGATTCGCGTACCCTCAAGGTCGAAAATCCCCACCGCACTTCCGGGCTCGAAGTACCGGGATTCATCAAACACGTCGTAGAACGGCAGCAGGATCTTGACGTAATCAAGGAGAACCTTGCCGCGATACACAAGCGCCGCAGCATTGCACACAGGCTTGCCCAGTTGGGCATGCGAAGCACGAACATAACCGATCAGCGCGGGAATGTCCGGCAGCAGGTGGCTCAGTCGTGAAAGCTCTGCCTCCGAACGCTCAATAAAGTCCCGCCTTTCCACCAAGTCCCGTGGAGGGTATCCGCAAACAGTCATTTCAGGAAAAACGACCAGGTCTGATTTGCGGTCAACGGCGGCTCTGGCGTAATGCAGGATCTTTGCAACGTTACCCTCAAAGTCTCCAACGGTGGTATTGATTTGCGCCAGCGCGATTTTCATAGCTTCAATGCGAAATCAGTAAGACCTCTTTATTAGATAAAATCTCAATTATACAGAAGCCTGCCATCGGAATCAGCATGCGCCGGCAGATAACGGCTTTCTTGCCACCAGTGATGCGACGCCGCGCCCAATCCATGCCTCGTGGTAAAAGATGATCTCCCAATCGCCGAACGCATTGAGCAACTCATTTCTTTCAAGAAAATGAGCAGCGTTTCTGGGCTTAAGGCCAAACTTGCGGTGCTCGAAGGTATAAGTTTCATAGATGAGCAGGCCGCCGGGCCGTAGTGCCGCGCGAATGGACGGATATAATGCGCAATCGTGATATTTGAAGCAGATCACAACTGAATATGTGCTATGCGGCAGAGCAAATCTCGTGAGGTCGGCCTGGACAAAAGAAGCGTTAAGGTTTGCTCGAACGGCCGCTTCCCTGCCCGCTGCCAGTGCCTCCATCGATCGGTCGATGCCTGTTGCAGACAGACCTTTCCGGGCCAGGTACAAGGTGTTTTGTCCGTAGCCGCATGCAACATCCAGTGCGCGTCCGCTATGGGGAAGAAGACCGGAAAAGCGTTCCAGGAGCACAGCAGCTTTCGCGGGCACACGCACGCCATGTCCTGTCGGGAAAACAGTTCCTGATTGTGGAAGGGAGTACATGGAGAGCGAGGCCGCCTGCCGCTCAGCAAGAGACGGCAGGTTCCCGCCGAAAATGCCAGTTATGTGCTAAAGGAGCTTCCGCAACCGCAAGTTGTCTTGACGTTGGGATTCTCGAACTTGAAGCCTGACCCTTCCAGGCTTTCAACAAAGTCGATTTTGGTGCCATTCAGGTACATCAATGAGGCCTGGTCAACAAAGACCTTCAACCCATCGAACTCGTAGACTTTATCAATCGCGTTGGTCTGAGTCTCAAAGTTCATCTGGTATGAGAACCCGGAACAGCCTCCGCCCACAACGGAGACGCGAAGCCCCGCAGGCGCAGGGGTCTGCTGTGCCAAAATCTCTTTTACTTTGTCGACTGCGTGCGCCGTCAATTCAATAGCCATTCTCTACTCCTTTGGCTTTTCAAATATGTAATCAGCGAGCTACAACATACTCTAAGTTAAATTAGCAAAGCGGCCGCTAAAAAGCAAGTTTGTGCCACTGGGCCGGAATTCACTCATTTTGGCTTTGCAGCCAACTTGCAGAATAGCGATTTGGCGGATGACGCAGTGCCGAGTGGACTGATTTCCAGATACCGGCGATAATAAAGATTCGAAATCGGTGTGCTCTGCGGCCGAATAAACGGGCCGCAGAAGCGGGCAGTTTTCTAGCGAGTCGGGGCAAGGGTCGGACGTGTCACTTCAGGACAGACCATAAGAAGTTCGAAGATTCTGCGAAACCCTTGCATTAATCCTTTCCTGTTCCGGGGGTGCCGGTTGAACGCTATGAACAAATCAATTATGAGGTTGGCATTCGCTTGGATGGTTCTTGCTGCGGCCCTCTCCGCTGCAGCTCCGCTTTATGCGCAATACGCCGGCCAGGACGCCCTGGCCAGTTTCCCTGCTGATACTCAGCAGATGTCCTACACTAACCTGGCAACGCTTCGCAGTCTCCCCCAGTATCCGCTGATTCAGGCCCACCTGATGAGTCCGCAACTTCGCAACCTTGAGACCCTGCTACAGAGCGCGGGCGTCGATCCTGACAAGGATGTTAACGAGCTGGTACTTGGCTGGCGAGGGCAGGTGCAGGATACCACCCGCTTCTTTGGTTTGGCGGAAGGTACCTTCGATCCCAACCAGGTGCATGAATTCTTCATTAACAATAAGATGACGGTCCAGCGGTATTCCGGATACGACCTTTACGCCTTCGGATCAGGCACGGCTCGAACGGATATGTTCTTCACTTTCATTGATAGCTCGACCGCCGAATTCGGCCGCCTCGCCGACATCAAAGCACTCATTGACGTCCGCAATGCTGCGCGCCCCGCCTTGAATTCCAACCCCGACTTCCGACAGTGGGAAGGTGACTTGGACGGAGTGGCTCCTCAATGGGGAATCTCCACCGGCCTGGCCGCTGCCAACCAAGCCATCCCCTGGCTTACCCAGGGAAGAAAAGTCCAGGTGGATCCCAGCGCGCTTTTTGGCTCCGTCAAGGCGGTACTTTATCGCGTGAACTGGGGCAGCCAAATCATGGCTCATCTCTCCATCATCTGCCTGAACCCCCAGGCCGCGAACGGGGTCAGCCAGCTCCTCAGCCTGTTGCGCAGTGCCCAGCCGGCCGTCAGCAAGAGTATGTCGCCTGCGCTTTCACAGATTCTTCAGAACTTGAATGTGCAATTGAATGGCTCCAAGCTTAACCTGGAAG
>JAJYJL010000357.1 GCA_021789565.1 Acidobacteriota bacterium | reverse complement strand
GTGACAGGCGAAGTAGAAGGCGGCCAGGCCGGCGACACATCGCTCGGCAAGCTGGCGGTGTTTTCGGGCGTGGCGGAGTTCCCCCTGCGAGTCAAGTGTGCGACGCTCGCCTGGCACACGCTACGGTCAGCTTTGAAGGACGAAAAAGTGACCGTAAGCACCGAATAGATATCGGCAAACTATGGACGAAAACAACAAACTCGATTCGCAAGAGCACACTGGGACAGCCGCCGCGACGGAAGCATCCCCTGCGGGGGGCGCTGAGTCCGATGCGCTGAAGGCGAAGGTGGTTGAAGCCGTCAAGACCTGTTACGACCCGGAGATCCCAGTGAATATTTACGAGCTGGGACTGATCTATGACATCAGCGTCACGCCCTCGTCGGAAGTTTCGGTAAAGATGACGCTGACCAGCCCGGCGTGCCCTGCAGCCATGGTGCTGCCGGGTGAAGTGGAAGACAAGATTCGAGTGATGGCCAAACCGAAAGACGTGGTAGTAGAAGTTGTGTGGGATCCCCCATGGAACCCGGACATGATGTCGGAAGCAGCAAGGTTGCAGCTGGGCATGATGTAAGGACGGTTGAAGGAGTTTTCGGGTGCGCTCAGGCGCACGGCAGGAAAAATCATCATGAAACTGACATCCCAGGAAGAATACGGACTGCGATGCCTGCTGAGGCTGGCGCGGGAAGGCGAAAGCCTGACAATTCCCAAGATCAGCCAGAAAGAGGGCATCTCCAATTTTTACGTCGCCAAGCTGATGCGCATCCTGCGGCGCGGCGGGCTGGTGAAGAGCGCCCGGGGGCAGGCCGGCGGCTATGAACTGTCTCGCCCGCCGGACAAGATTATTGTGGGAGAAGCGCTGGCAATTCTTGGCGGCAGGCTCTACGATCCGGCCTTTTGCCTGGAGCATGCGGGCAGCGAAAGCTCCTGCACGAATTCGGTAGATTGCTCCGTCCGCTCGTTGTGGCGTGCCGTGCAGCAGGTGATTGACCAGGTGCTAAGCAAGACGACGCTGAAAGACCTGCTCTTCAACGAGCAGGAAATGACCTCGTTGACCGGCGACCTGGTGAACCTGACGCCCGCGCCGGTCAGGCCGTTGATGATGCCTGTTCACATCGACAAGCAATAATTCTCTGAGGGCCGTTCCGCAGGCGCAACCAAGCGCTTTCCGCACTTTCGCATTCCACTTGATTTGAGGAAGACAACTCATGACAGAAGACCTGATGCGAAGCCCGTTGGCGGACTACCATGTCTCGCAAGGCGCAACGCTTGCCGAGTATCACGGCGCAATCGTACCTGCGCGGTTCACGAATCCGGTTGAGGAGCACCTGGCGGTCCGCGCGGCCGCCGGGCTTTTCGATCTTTCTTTTCGGGCCAAGTTCGCGCTGACGGGACGCGACGCCCAGAAGTTTCTGCACCGCATCGTCTCAAACAACATCAACGTACTGGCTGCCGGCCAGGGGACTTATGCGACGCTGCTGAATCCCCAGGGGCATATACTCGCCGACCTTCGCATTTTCCGCGCTGCGGACCGGATGCTGGTGGATACCGACGCCGACCTGCGCGCCAAAGCCATTGGAATCCTGCGCCGGTACATCATCGGAGACCAGGTCCAGGTTGAGCCGCTTGAGACCTGCGCTCTCGCCTTTGAGGGACCCCAGGCAACGGGGTTGCTGGAGAAGACCTTGCACGTGGACCTGCCCGTGATGAAGGCGTTCGACCACCTTGCTACGAATTTCGCAGGGTTTCCGGTTCGCGTGGTCCGCGTGAGCGCCACGGGCGAAGAAGGCTATGAGGTGTGGACGCCGCCCAAAGGCATGATGGGCCTGTGGGGAGCCGCTTGCGGACAGGCGCCGAGCTACGGCATGCTGCCTTGTGGAACGGAGGCACTGGAATCGCTGCGCATTGAAGCCGGCATTCCCCGCTACGGCGCGGAACTGGGAGAGGATACACTGCCGCTCGAAGCCAATCTGATGGACGCCCTCAGCTTCGACAAAGGTTGCTACATCGGTCAGGAAATCGTAGAGCGCGCCAGAAGCCGCGGCCACGTCAACTGGAAACTCGCGGGTGTCATCGTCGAGAGCGACCAACCGCCCGCGCCCGGCGAAATACTGACCGCCGACGGGAAAGAAGTCGCCGAAATCACCAGTGCCTGCGTTTCGCCCACGCTGCAAAAAAACATCGCTCTTGCTTACATTCGCAAGGAGCATGTGGAGCCCGGCACCTGGCTTCAAACAATGGCCGGCGCGGCGGCGGAAGTCACTTCCCTGCCTTTCTATCACCGCACGCCGGCAGATCCCGGGAATTGAACGTCGAGACCCCTCCTTCGTTCATCGACTTCCCACATCTGGAGATGTTTGGAGCAGCTGAATGTCCGTAGCGAATTAGTGTTGACATTTCGCTTTTTATTCGCCTATGATAACCGGACGCAATGGGCAAAACTTCAAACAGGAGGATTCGATGACCACCAGTGAAATGCTCTTATCCGAGTTCGAGATGGAGATAGCAAATACACGCAGGACGCTGGAGCGGGTCCCGGCCGATAAGGCTGACTATCGCCCGCACGAGAAATCCATGCCCCTCGGCAAGCTGGCAGCGCACGTAACCGAGCTGGCCGGCTTTGGCCTTACCGTGCTAACCACACCGGAACTTGATTTCGCTTCGGGCACCTACAAGCCGATGTCCTTTGAGTCTGCCGCACAATTGCTCAAGGCGCTGGACGAGCTGGCCGCCAAAGTTCACGCGGTGCTGGCCAACAAAACCGACGACGCATGGCAGCAGAACTGGAAACTTTCATTCCAGGGCAAGGTGATTTTTGAAGGCAACCGGTTTCTTGCTTACCGCGCCATGTTTCTGAACCACCTGGTCCACCATCGGGCGCAGCTTGGCGTTTACCTGCGGCTGAACGGGGTTCCCGTGCCGGGCATCTACGGCCCCTCGGCCGACGAGCCGTTCAAGCCATAGAAACCAACATAGGCACAAGACTCCCTCGTCGCGGCCGGACTACCGCCGGTGATCGTCGAGCGCCGGTATATCCCCCGTCAGGGAGTCTTCTTCTCTGCGGCGCGCTTGAGCGTGACGTCAGCCTCGCCCCACGGTCCATCGACCTTCAGGTCGATGGTGTCGCCGGAAATCGTGCCTTGGTGGTTGATGTCGTTGTCGTCGAAATGCGTTTTGAATGAAAGGTGGTCGCCGTCCACCTTGCCGTCGGTGATGGGGTTCTCGCCGTTGGGTGTTTCCACCGTGCCGGTCAGCTTGCTGCCGTCAACGTGGAAGTTGAATACCAGTTGAAAATCTCCGTTGGGCCCGCTGATGTTCCCTTCCCAGCGCCCGTTGATATCGGCGGCCAGGCAGACCGCCGCGGAGAGGAGCATCAGGATTCCCGCCGTCATGGCGTGCCGAATCATGGTTGATCTCCTTATAAAGATTTCCCTGGAATTTCTGGCTGGCCCGGAGCATACCGCAAGCCAACAGCGGAGTCAACGCACCGCATCGAGACGGTCAAAGCTCTTTGACAGTCTCGATACGTACTATTGCTTAATCAAAAGATCGGATGTATATTACCGCCCGACAGGGTAGTACACAGATTCTCAATGCAGTAACTGTTTCTAAACTATAGGGCTTCGCAAATTAGGGTAACAAGCGTGGTTGGCACACCAGTTTATCCGCCGTCAGCGGGGTACTGACGGCAGAAAAGCTGTGGAGATCAGTATCACAGTCATTTATAAGGTTTGAGAAATGGACCCGACTTACCTGGAGGCCAACCAATGAAACGCCCTCGCCTGAACGGCTCAGCCCTTTGCAATAGTCGATTGCCGCGCCTGCCGAGAACGGGTTTCTCCGTCACTGACTTGCTGGACAACCAGTCACACTTTTCCCTTACGCGCCGCGAAATGTTGAGCTTGGCGGGGGCTGCTGCCGCCAGCCTCCCACTCAAATTCGGTGCCCCAGAGGGCCGCCTGCGGTTTGTTCCGGGACACAAACGCGTTGCCTTCAGGATGGACGGCAGGGAACGGTGGGCGATTGATACTCGGCGGTTCTCGGGTACTCCAGCATTGCACGTGGCGCAAAGGAGTAACCTGATCCGGGTGGCTCTGGTCAACGCCCGCTATCCGGGCACGCAACTTCCGGCCGATCTGGAGTGCATATTGGAACACGTGCCAGCAGGCTGGCGAATGCGCCTTCGGATGGAATTCGGCGGCTTTCAGGGCGAAGCGCTTTTTGAGCGCTGGCTGGTTGGCAAAGCGGAACTGCGGTCAGGCGTGCAGCTCGATAGAACCGTTGATGGACCGGGGAATTCGTCGCGCCTTCTGCTGGCCGGACGCGCGCAGGCTGAATTCCTGTCCAACTGGACAATACGCCTGACTGGTAAGGGAATCGCGCGCCTCAGTGGCTTTGGGGGTGAAACTGTTTCGGACTCCGTGGCCATTGCACTGCTCGATCCTGATGAACCCAGCATCGTCAGAAAACCGCGAGAGCGCCGGACCCTGCTGGCCATGTACCGGCATGGGCGGTCGTGGCCGTTCGAACCGATTCTTGGAGGAGAAGACGCATCGAATCTCGTGGTTTCTGACAGCACTTTTGACCGCATCCAAATTGAAGCTGGCGAAGATTTCGACGGAGCCGGGGGCCAAGCCCTGATTGCGGATTCGCAGAGCGGTCAGCCAGGAATTGCGTTCATTCCAGATGGCAATTTTGGCGCGAGCGATGGCAAACGCTTCCGTTTACTGTTGCGCAACGCGCGTTATGCTATTACCTCGGATGCCGGCGGACAGCACGCGGCGCTGGTTGCGAACTATGCCCACGAGCCCACATGGGTCCACGCGGAAGGGTGCAGCTTTGAAATCGGCGACAGCACGGACGCTCCCGCGTTTGAAGCCGTCAGCGTGAACGGGCGCGCGCCACGCATACGTTGCACGCCAGCTTTGAAGCAGGTCGCTGCGCCATTGCCGGGAGTCATTGTGCAGGCGCGACCGCTGCCAGATGGAACGCAACTGGCCTTCCTGCTCCCTCAGCAGAACCAGCAGGGACGAATCATACTGAGCAAGATCCCGAAGAAAAAAAAGAGTCAGGAGCCGCAGCCGAAGAAGAAAACGCCGGTTCGACTGCAGGTTCGACCGGGCAAAACGAACTTGGGAGGGCTGACTGTACCCGGAAGGACCAGTGGAGAGCCCCGGCCACGCCCCAAGGAAGGGGGAAATCCGGCGCAGATCCCATCGGGAGGACTGACCGCACCTGGAAGAATCTTGGGCGTCCCCCAGACCAATCCCACGGAAGGGGGAACTCACCGGCAGACCCCACCGGGAAAACCTGGCGTTCCAACAAACCTCCAGCCTGGGCAAATAAATGTGGTAGTGCCCTTCAGCCCGGGAAAAGGAAAGATTTTACCGAATCCCGTGATCCGGCCGACCTCGGAGCAGAGTTTCAGCTTTGACATTATCCGGCCCGATGACCTGCTGGCCCTTACGTTCGATTTCTACAACATGGCGCTTTCCGCCGGTGAGGGAACGCCAACCGTGGTTAGCGCAGACCCGAATCAGCCGGCCTATTTGGTGGTCCAGTTCGGGCCGCAGCACATCGCCGAGGAAGCGTTTTTCGAGAACAGTACTCCGCAGCCGCTGCCTAAATCTGCTGAGCCGCCCATCCCCTCGCGGCTGGCTGGCGGCAGTCGCCTGGCGTTCATCATTCCGGAGAACGTCGCTGAGATTCCTTATACCCTTGAATCTCTTTTGAACTGGTCGCAATTTGAACTGAGCGTTACCCCGCTCGCAACGCCTCCCAAGCCGCTCCACCTCAGAAATCTATCCACACCTGGATCGCTGAAAACGATCAAAGAACCACACGTCCAAGCGATCCAAAGTTCACCCGAGTATTACCAACTGGTCCAGCCAGCCGCCACCCTGCAAGAGCCTGTCGCAACGAACGGCAAGAATAAGAAGAGCAAAAAGAACCGCCAGTCGGCCATGCTGCCGCACCGGGAGATACAGATTGCGCATGGCCAGCTGATTCAACTCGACCAGGTAAAAGGACCGGAGATTTTCCAGACTGCGCTCGAAATTCCGTATCGGATGGTCCTTTCACCGAGCTATTACGCTGGCTGGGCGCACTCGTTAAAACCTGTCGAACACGGCGGAGCCACCGAGCTCTGGCACACACGACTGGGTGTCAGATTTCAGCAGGGAACGGTTGACGAGCAGGACGACTATTATCGTACGGTGCGCGCGGTCTGGGCTACGGATTACCAGGCAGGATGTCTGCCCGCACCGCAGACTGATACGACCCCGTTTGCGGCTCCGACGATCAACGCCCGGCAGCGGTACGAGATTGTCAGGCTCTCTTCCGATCCCACCATCACGACTGTTTCCAGCTTGGTGTACGAACCACAGCCCATTCAGGTGACCCGGCTGATGCTCTCCACAATCGGTGCCTGGATGAACACGGATGGTGTATGGGAGCCGCCCGAAGACGTCCGTGAGGCCGCGTGCCCGGGCGGGAAATTCTCTTTCAACGTCGAGAGCTGGCGGCATATTGCCGCTATGGGACGCGACCAGTACGTGCGGATCGTGGAGCGCGGTTACCTGTTCCCGTTCGGCCACCGCGCGGTGAAGATCACCATCACAGAGCGCAAATTTGACCGGACGCCATCCGGGAACATGGCCGCCTATCTCCGCCAGCAGATTTTTGTGGTTGTCCGCGAACACGTGAAGACATACCCGGCCGCAGGACAGCCGCATCCGCAGGGCCCCCAGATACCATTCCAGACTGTGCGCATCGACACTCTGAGTACCCCAGCGCTGGATCAGCCCGTCGACATACTGCCGGGCGATGCCGCCTTCTGGCCGCGCGTGGACAATCAGGACTTCCAGTTCAAGATGGTGGGAGTGGACTGGGAAGGAAACACAACTGAGTTTACGGCGCCTCTGATTTTTGTGATCGCGGACTCCGGCCGTAATATGCAGCAGTCCTCAACCATCCTGAATTCTTACAACTCCGATCCCGATAGCACCCGGCGCGTGCGTCCATTCTTCGGTCAAAAAGTGGCCTACGCAAAGAACAAGTTGCCGGGAGATACCGCGTTTGAAACCGACTCCATGTCTTTTACGGGCGAGGCGCCGGAGAACCCACAGACTGTTCCGACGGGCCAGCCGTATTTCTATCCAGCCATCAGCCAGTCGGCGGTCCGCATTGCCACTGTTGAGCGGCTTACCGGTCTGAACGCGGCAACGGACATCGCATATGACGCAACCTACCTTGCGCACGGGATTGAGGCCGCCGCCAACCAGGGCCAGGTGTTCGCCAAACTCCTGAACTCTATCCCGTTGGCGTTTGGAGGATCGGGAGGAGGCTCCGACAAGGTGGGTGGCCTGTTAACCCCCAGCATGGATATTTCCGGGCTGTCGCGTCTGCTGGGTCCGGTAGCAGGCGACCTTGCGACCATAACCGGCGGAACGTTCGACCCCAAACAATTTTTCAATTCTGCGCTGGGCGCCAAGCTTCTGGGAGATATCTCC
>JAJYJL010000356.1 GCA_021789565.1 Acidobacteriota bacterium | reverse complement strand
GCGTACCGATACAACCGGGTCTAACGGAATCCCCTGGCCGGGAGTGGCCATTACCGTTGGCGCCGCCGGCCTCGTCCTTGGGAAACACAAAACTAGCGCTCTTCCGCCATCCGACCCTACCCGCAGGAGTCACTTTATGAAACGGTGTACTCTCCCCGGGATATCTCTTGTGAATGAGCCTGGCTAAGAACTCTTTGCCAGTCCCGGCCTCTCCCCGGATCAGGACAGGAGCGTCGGTACAAGCCACTTTTTCAAGCTTGGTCCGAACTTCGCCCATAGCGCCTGAGGAACCAAATACCACCTCGTCGGGAGGCAGTATTCCATAACGAGTTGTAACAGCCGCAAAAGCTCCGGCCATCTGCACTACCTCTGAATGGCACTGACCGGCAACCCGACGTGCACATCACCTTCCAAACGGGAAGTGGCCTGAAGGGCAAGATTTACAAGCGGACAGGATCATCCTGTAATGTCAAGGAATGGAATAGTTTGCGAGCTTCGACCGGCCCTGACTTAATAATGGATTGGCAAAGCCAAAAGTACCTGGAATGCGCGCAAATTAATTCCGTTTGCGGAAATGTTTTGCAGATTGCGCCAGCAACTTGCCGGCGTGGCGATTCTCTTTTTTGAGGACGCGGCAAGCCATGCAAGGGCAGGTGGTCTCTACCCGGGAACCAACCGGGAGTTGCGCCCTGTTCTACGATGAGGGTGCTCGTGATTTCCGGCATTGGGGTCCCAGGGAGGCGGCCAATCAAAAGCATTTGACACGTTGCCCCATAAAGCGCAAAACTCTAAACGTTAAAATAACGGGCGGAGCTAGCTAGCGTTCATTACGTCCGCATTTCGCCGGGGTGCTGACTTGCTCAAAACCATACAGTCGGGCCACCGGGCCGTAAGGTAGCCTGATGACAATGGCGAGTACCCGTATTTTGACATACCCATGCTCAAACCAAGGTGCAGGTTTACAAGACTTCACGGCTGCATTGCTATGGGACATGCCATGGCCGGAATGAAAAGTACATACAAACAAGGAGGGTATTCCCTATGTCTGCGGCCAGGAAAGTAAGCCCCCGTCCCGGTGCGCAAGGCGGGGCCGCCGATGTTTTTCCAGAACTCGTTGCCCAGCTGCGCAAGAACAGGACCCGCCTCCGGGAGGAGTGGGCCCGCCGCATCACCGAAGGTCACATGTTGTCGGCGATGACCGAAGAGGAGATCGTCACCGAAACAACATCCATTTATGACAATTACATCAACGTCCTGGAAACAGGCGACGTTGAGGCCATGGAAGCCTACGCGCGGAATCTTTCGGAAAGAATCATCCCCCGAGGTGTGGAAACCGATGAAGTCATTGGGATCGTTCTTCTCCTGCGGGACGTGCTGCTGCGGTCGCTTTTCGAACTAAGCCAGTCCAGTCTGGAGTTGCTCAGCCGCATGCTGGATGCTTTTGAGCCTGCCGCACGACGGATCACGGTGACGGTTGCTGCCGGGTTTGTGCACGAACGCGAAAGGATCATTCGCCAGCAGCAGGACGCCATCCGGGAGCTTTCCACACCGGTGTTGCCCGTACGCGAAGGACTCCTCATCCTGCCCATCGTCGGCGTCATCGATCCGCAGCGCGCGCGCCAGCTAACGCAACAGCTCCTGCGTGGCATCCGCGCCAACAGGGCCAAGGTAGTGGTTATCGACATTACAGGTGTCCCGTCCATCAACTCGACAGTCGCCAACCATCTGGTTCTGACGGTGGAAGCAGCGCGGCTGCTGGGAGCAACGGCGATCGTTACGGGCTTGTCTCCCGAGATTGCGCAAACGTTGGTTACGATCGGAGTTGATCTTTCCAAGATGAACACCGTTTGCGACCTGCGGGAAGGAATCGAAGAGGCTGACAGGACTTTGGGCTTTAAGGTGACGCGGATGGACGATTCCGTTGAACACGAGAAAGGCAGGTAAACTTTGCAGGTTCCAATTCTCAAGCAAGGGCCTTACCTGATTGCCTCAGTGCAGGCAGCTTTGAGGGATGCCGACCTGATCGTGCTTCGCGACGCACTGACGGAACAGGTTGGAACCTACCGCTCCCGGGGCGTGATCGTCGATGTCACAGCAATGGACGTGCTCGACTCATTCGCCTGCCGGACCCTTAGTGAAATCGCCGGCATGATCAGGTTGCGTGGGGCACAGACGGTAATCGTCGGCATTCAACCCGAAGTTGCTTTTTCTATGGTCCAACTTGGGCTCAAGCTGGAAGGTGTGGCTACCGTACTGGACCTGGAAGAAGGCCTCAAGTACATGGAACGCAGAACGAAACGAATCGACCATGGCCGTTACGGGAAATGAAGTTCGAGTATTGATCAAGTCCGATGAAGACATCCTCGCGGCCCGCCAGGAAGGGCGCGAACTGGGTGTCCGCCTGGGCTTTGGGCCCTCGGACCTTGCAGTGATCGCGACTTCGATCTCGGAGTTGGCGCGAAACCTCCTGCTTTATGCAAGAAACGGAAGCATCATTTGCTGGGCTATCAACAAGGAGCCCAGGAAAGGCATCGTTATCCAGGCCGAAGATGAAGGCCCCGGCATTCCGGACGTCGAAGCCGTGCTTAAGGACGGTTATTCCACCTCCGGCGGGCTAGGTCTCGGCTTGCCCGGTGTCCGGCGAATGATGGACGAGTTCGCCATCGTTTCCCACAAGGGACGTGGGACAACCGTAACCGCCATCAAATGGAAGGAATGAATCAAGGCTTTGTCGAATGGGGTGTGGCAGGCAAGCAGATGCAGGGTGAAACCCTGTCCGGGGATCTGCATCTGGTCAAGCAGCGTGAGAATAAGGTCCTGATTGCAGTCGCAGACGGTCTTGGGCACGGTAAAGCTGCTTACGAGGCTGCAACGCTCGCGCTGAGCACCGTCGACGAGCATTCGGGCGAGGCGCTGGTCAGGATCCTCGAACATTGCAGCCGCAGGCTGCGCGATACACGGGGGGTCGTGATGAGCGTGGCTCTTCTCGATGGGGTGGAAGATTCAATGGAATGGCTGGGCGTAGGGAATGTTGCAGGCCTGCTGGTGCGCTTCGGAGCCGATGGGAATCGCTTGCATGAGTTTTTGTTATTATCCCAGGGAGTTGTCGGCATTCACTTTCCTGCGTTGCGCGCCACGGCAGTGAAGGTCGCCCCAGGAGACACGATAGTTCTGGCAACGGACGGCATCCGGCGAGGCTTCGAAGACGGCATGGTCCTGTTCGACAGGGCCGAAAAGACCGCGCAAGCCATTCTTTCGCGAGACGGGCTGGAGACAGATGACGCACTCGTGGTTGTTGCCACCTATCAAGGGAGACCGCGATGAAAACCGGCCAACGCGAACTCATGAACGCCTACACTTCGGCGTTGCGGACTTACCTGGAAAAAACAGACGAAGCGGCACTGGAAGTTGCCTATGAACTGGGACGCCGCGGTCTGAGCCACGAAACCAGTCTCATCGAAATGGTGACACTCCATTGCGATGCCCTTGGCCAGGTCGTTTCAAGCATGCCCCAAATCCAGGATTTTTCCGATATGTTGAAGTCGTCGGCAAAATTCCTGATCGAAAGCCTTGCCCCCTATGAAATGACGATCAGCGGCTACCGGGAGACAAACGCCGCGCTGCAGGCCAGTGAAGAACGCTACCGTGAGTTGTTCGAAAACGCCAACGATATCGTTTTCACCACGGATTTTGAGGGCCGGCTCACCTCGATCAACAGGGCCGGGGAAAGACTCACCGGGTATCGACGGGATGAACCCCCGCCCATCCCTGTAAAAGTTCTGGCACTGGAATATTTCGAGCGCGCAGCAAGGATGTTCCAGGAACTGATCAGCGGCGGCGGCGGTGGGACGCAGGAATTTGAGATCATCACCAAAGACGGGCACCCGCTCATGGTGGAAGTTAGCGCCCGTCCGATTCTGAGCGAGGGCAAGCCTGTCGGCGTGCAGGGCATTGCGCGCGACATCTCGGAGCGCAAGCGTGCTGAACAGGCCCTGCACAGGCTGAATGAAACACTGGAAGAGCGTGCACGGCACATCGCCCACGAGCTCCACGATGAAGCTAGCCAGCTCCTGGTGTCGGTCCATATCGCCATTGACGGATTGGCCCAGTCCCTCCCGGCTTCCGGCCAGCAGACCGTCACGGAGATCAAGCAGTTGATTGAGCAGATTGAGTCTGAATTGCGTCGCCTCTCCCATGAGTTGCGGCCGACCATCCTGGATGATCTGGGACTGATTCCGGCGCTCGAATTCCTGGCGCAGGGCGTTTCAAAAAGATTCGGAATTCGGATCACCGTTGAAGGGGATACGGGCGGGCGCTTGCCCGCACAGGTGGAGGTCGCCCTGTATCGAATTACCCAGGAGGCCCTGAACAATATCACTAAACATTCCGGGGCCAACTACGTTGCCGTCCGGCTGCAAAAGGAAGACAGCAAAATCCATTTGACTGTAACCGATGACGGTGCCGGCTTCGATGTCCAGTCCGTCCTGGGACAGAAAGGAAGGTCTGGACTGGGACTTATCGGAATAAGAGAACGGGTGATTCCCCTGCGCGGCGAATGTATAATTAATTCCAGTCCCGGGAAAGGCACGGAAATTTCAGTCTTGGTTCCTTCGGAGGGCAAAGATGCCTATACGTATCCTTCTGGCAGATGATCACCAAATGGTCCGCCAGGGACTGAAGGCCCTCCTGGAACAGGAGGGTTTCAAGGTCGTCGGAGAAGCTTCCGATGGCCACCAGGCCACGCGATTGGCCCAGGAATTGACGCCAGACCTCGCCGTTCTTGACCTGGCCATGCCTCTGATGAATGGAATCGGGGCGGCAAAAGCCATCAGCCAGATCAGTCCCGCAACAAAAGTGGTCGTGCTGACCATGCACACAGAAGCCCAGTACGTCCTGGAAGCATTGCGGGCAGGAATCAGGGGCTACGTGCTCAAAAGCCGCGCCGCCGGAGAACTGGTGCAGGCCATCCGCGAAGTTTCCAGGGGATCAACTTTCCTGAGCTCGGACATCTCCGATACGGTGGTGGACGCTTATCTGAACAAGGTCGACGTGCCCAGTGATTCTCTGAGCCCGAGAGAGCTGCAGGTTCTGCAGCTGGTTGCCGAAGGGAAAACCACCAAGGAAGTGGCCGCCTTGTTAAACATCAGTGTAAAAACCGCTGAATCGCACCGGACACGAATCATGGAAAAGCTCGATGTCCATGAAACGGCTAGCCTTGTCAGGTACGCTATCCGCCGTGGCCTGGTCCAGCCCTGACCCCCATGCGAGCGTAGTTGGGTAGTTTTCCGCAATTCATTCATTACACTTCTGGAGCGCCTTCTAAGGTCTTTACCGGATTGACGGGCTTATTGGATGAGAATTAGCATGGGCTAGCACTCGACGGAAATGAGCGCCTCGCGCGGCGTTGCACGAACCGCTGTAAAGGCGGTGCAGGGTTTCTGTGTAACGGTATTGGACCTTCCGAGTTGCAGAGAACGACAGGCTGCCTGTAAGTGTGCCACGAGGAAACTTTAAGACCCTGCCTCAGGGGGTCCTTCTGTTCTGGGATGCAGGGAGGAGATTATAACCAGGACCGAGGAAAGTGTTTGATTCACTGATGGCATTGCGACTCTTGTTGGCCGACGACAATGCTCCCGTAAGACGAAGCCTGAAAGCTCTCCTTGAGCGGCAGGGTTTTGAAGTCATTGTTGAGGCCTCTGACGGGCAACAGGCCGTGTCGTTGGCCGAGAGGTTTCGACCGGATGTTATCCTCCTCGATCTGTCAATGCCCCACCTGAATGGAATAGCAGCCGCCCGCCAGATTCGGAAAACTATTCCCCAGGCGCGCACCATTATTCTTACTGTTCACCGTGAATATCACTACGTACTTGAGGCACTGGAGGCCGGAGTGCGCGGTTACATTCTGAAGAGTCGTGCGGTGGAAGACCTGGCTACGGCGGTCCATCAGGTCGCCGTTGGAGAGCTCTTTCTCAGCCAGGGTCTCTCTCAAAAGATTGTCCACAGGGCGTAAGCAGCCTCTCCGCAGTTCACTTCAAGCCACGCACACCGGGCACTTCCTTCCGGCTAGGCCGCTGTCATTAGTAGGCTCGGCCCGAAATGCTTCAAACACATTCCGGTCCGCAAAGCCAGGGCCGCTGCTCTTCGAATCAAAGGCCCGCCCAAATCAGTGTACCTGCGCGTAGCTGGCGTGCGGATCAGAACAGCCTGGGCACGGGCTGACGGGGTGCTTCGATGTGTAGCCGCACGTCCTGCAGACATAGTATGGACGACTCTCCACACCGGTAGTTTTCAGATTTTCCAGAGCAGTCTTAAACAGCTTGAAGTGTTGTGCTTCCGCCATGCTCGCGTGCCGAAACTCGCGCGCGGCCTCCGCGTTTCCCTCGACTTCTGCTTCCTTGATAAACCTTGGATAGAGAGTGTCACGCTCGCAGGCTTCGCCTTCTTTTGCAGCCGCCTGTAGGTTTTCCGCCGTCGCCTTTACCACAGGAGGTTCGATTTTGGATACAGGTTCAGCACCCATCTTCCGCATCAGGTCACCAAATCTCTCAAAGTGGATGTTCTCAGCGTATGCGGCCGCCCTGAACAAGCTTGCCACCTCATAATTCTCTTCGTGCTGGGCACGGTCTGCAAACGCCAGGTAGCGTGCCTGCGCGTTGGCCTCACCGTTGTAAGCAGCTTGCAGATTCTGTAGTGTCTTGCTTTGTTCATGCCTGGCACCAATCCACGCCACGGACAAAAGCACGACCACCACAAGAGAACCCGTAAAGGGTCCTATTCGTAAGGCCATTCCTTTCAATCCGTTCGTGCTTATCCCGAACCCTCCTTCCTCCCTCGCCGGAGGGTACAGTTAAACATTGTCCCCTTTCGCCCGAGTCCCCTAAGCAAAAGGATTGATTTCGTTCAGGGTCATCCAGCCACTTCAAAACATCTCCTCGTAGCTGGCATTCGGGTCTTCACATCCGGGGCAAGGCTTTACCGGGCGCTTCGCCGTATAGCCGCACACGTTGCAGACATAGTACAACTGGCTCGTCATATTCATCTTGCGCAGGTTGTTGAGAGCAGCATTGAACAGCATGGTGTGCTGTGCCTGCCCTTTCAGCACATACTGGAACGCGCGCACCGCGTCATCGTTACCTTCAGCTTTGGCCTGCTTGATGAACGCCGGATACAGCTCGCCGCACTCGTAAGGTTCGCACCCACCCGACGATCTGCGAAGATTTTCCGCCGTCGTATTCACCACAGGAGTGTCAATCCTGATCACGGGCTCATAACCCATCTTCCGCAACACGGCAGCGAAGTTCTTCACGTGAATGTGCTCTGCGCACGCGGCGGCCCTGAACAGGCTTGCCGCTTCGCCAAATTCTTCCTCCCGAGCCCGTTCCGCAAAAGCCAGGTAACGCACATAGGCATTGGCCTCGCCCAGGTAAGCAGTCTTCAGGTTCTCGAGGGTTTTGCTTGGCGCCGGTCCTTCACTCATCCAGGCGAGCGACGCAAACACGACCACCATCAGCGCC
>JAJYJL010000355.1 GCA_021789565.1 Acidobacteriota bacterium | reverse complement strand
CAAGGCGCGCCAGGTGATGAAGATCGCGCAGCAGCCGCTTTCGCTGCATACGCCTATCGGCGACGACGGCGAATCGCAGTTGAGCGACTTTCTGGAAGACAAGCAAACGCCTTCGCCCTCGGATTCGGCCATCACCGTCAACCTGAGGGAGCAGACGGCTTCCATGCTGAAAACCCTGACGCCCCGCGAAGAGCAGGTGCTGAAGCTGCGATTCGGCCTGGACGATGACAACGCCCGGACGCTGGAGGAAGTGGGCAACTGCCTCTCGCTCACGCGTGAACGCATTCGCCAGATTGAAGGGAAAGCGCTGCGCAGCCTGCGCTCGCCGTGGCGCGGCGGAAGGCTCCGCTCATTCCTTTCGGATAACTAAGGGCACCGCTTGCTGTGCTGCAGCGCAGGAACAACAATTCGCAAGGGGCGCAACCATGCGCCCCTGCACGACCTTGCCTCAACTTAAGACATCAGGAACTGAAAATTTTCTGCGGCCGGCGCGACGATATTTCGTCCCGTGTGCGCAATGATATCAATTTTACATAGTCACTCTCCTCTGTTTTACTCTCCAGGAACACATTTCAAGGAATTAGCCGGGATTTTCGTTTGGTCACCGAATTGCTCTGTCTTCTAGCAACCTGGCTATTGGGAGAGACTGTTCCTGCACGGGGGATGATCTGTTCCAAATGCGCCTGGCGCGGGTTACAGCAAACTTACGTTCAAGAAAGTTCCTGGTGTTATGGGGCCAGCGTCCATGTGTCATGAGCGGGACTTTCCAGTTGCTGAAAGGCGCGCAAGAGGCCCGGGAAAAATCGAAATAATGGGTTTCCTTCCAGTGGTTCGGCGCATCTAAGGTTTTGTACGCGGGGCGCAAGCGAGTCGTTTGAAGCGCAAGGTTCCAAGACGGCGGGCGTTTGGATGCTGGCAATGAAGAACTGTGGCCCGCCGGTGGACGGCTTGTGACGCCGCGCCCTGGCAGGCTGCTGTGAGTGAGGCCGCCAGGCCACGTTGCGCGGGAAGAATGTGGCGGCGCGTTTGAGGTCCTCCGGCAGCCTGCCGGCGGGGGACCAGGTTTTTGATGGGCGGGATGCGGGGAACCCCCAAAGGGAAATAGTTCGACGGCGCGGCCCGGCGTGCCCGGGTGCGTTAACTAAAATTTGCAGGGCGGGAGGTAGCGATGGCAACAAGGAAATTTGAGAGCAACGTCAGGGAAGCCAGTGCGAACGGACGGAATCTGAAACTACTCCTGGTGGATGAAAATGCCAGCGACCTCGAATATTACACGGAGGTCCTGCGTTACCTGGGGTATGAAGTTCAGCCGGTGAATTCGTATTTCAGGGCCGCCGCGGCCCTCGTCCGCGAACGATTTGACCTGGTGATCGTGGACCAGGGAAGCGCGGATTTCGAAGGGCGGCCGGTGCTGACCCGGGCGGTGGAGGTTGACCGCCACGTCCCCATCCTGGTGCTGACCCGGACGGTGGATGCCGATTGCTGCATCGAAGCGCTGGATGCCGGCGCCCGCGAGTACGTTCAGAAACCCCTCACCACGGCCGAGGTTCGCGAACTGGTGTACGATTATGTGAAACCTTCCACCCTGCATTCTGAAGCGGACCCCCTCCCTCCGTTCGGCATCAGTGACCGGAGCAGTGAAGCGTCCGGCCACGAACATTTGCGCCAGGCATCCTGATGGATATCATTGCCGGGACCTGTGGCATGCTGCACGCCGAGGCCGCGGCGGTGTTCGGGCGGGAGCTTCTCCGGCGTTAAGATCCGTTGCAGGGTGAGGGCTGTGCCGCGGACTCAAGGCCGTCCAGGGCCGGGCCTCCCTGCGGAGGTTCCTGCCAGCCCAGCGCCCGGCATCGAACCCAACCCCGCCTAATCAACCAACCGCCTGAGACGGCGCGGCTGAAAACCCTTTCAACCTGAACCCAACCCGGAACTTGCCGGCCATGCCCGGCGCGGGTGTGGTGTCTGGAACTCAACAACAGGGTCCCAGCTCCCCCCTGCGCATCCGCCTGCCTGAATCTCCTCATTTCCGGCGCTTTTGCGGCCGATATCTTCATAGAGAGGCCTGTACCCCACGCGGATGGGCTATTGCCGGTGACAGGAGGACGGAAATGAGGAAACTCTGGAAGACGTTGTGGCGCGATGAGGAGGGACAGGACCTGACGGAATACGCGTTGATTGTGGTGCTGATCTCCCTGGTGGCAGTGGTCATACTTCGGACGATCGGGACGGTCGTTTTCAATACCTATTCAAACGCTTCTTCAAATCTGACATCGGCGGCGAGCTGACGACGTTCCCGGCCTGGAGGCCGTGAGGGAAGGCCCTGCTGCGGGGAGGCAACTGCCGGAAGTCCTGCCTGGTCCGGAAATCCTGCCAGAAAAAGTCGCTCAGTTCTCGGGCGCTGCCGAAGGGGAGCCGAGAAATTCCAGCCCCATCTGATCGTGTCCGTCAGAGCTGACGTCCCCCGACCAGACCACCATGCAACGCAGAGCGCCCGCCGGATCGTCCGGCTGGAAAAGTGTAAGAGTCTGGCCGGGAGCCAATCCTGTTCCAGCCTCGACTCTGGCCCCAAACTCGGATATATCAATCGTCGTGCCTTTGTGAAGTGTTTCTCGATCCTCCGACTCCACCATCAGGACGATGGCCCTTCTGACCGGTTTGCGCTCCGAACGCCGTGGGACGCCAAAGGCATCAGGTATCATGCCGAAGAGGGTATACAAGAAGGCGCCAAGTAGCAAGCGATATTCTTCTAACGAATGAAGAGAGTTTAATACCGGTGGTCCTGCGCAGAGCGGTTTGAAGGTCAGTGGCGCCGGCGGTCACCGGAGCGGTGATGGGCACGCGGTGCGTGTTGCTGCTGCTGCCGTTGCTGGCGCTGCTGGCGCTGTTGCCGCTGCTCCTCCGGCGGCTGCCGGTAAAGCAGGACCCGCTCCATGTTCATGCCGAGTTTGCTCATCTCCTCGAATCCTTTGGGAGTGATGAAGTATTGCCGCTGACGGTCGGTCTGGTCTTCCACAATCCACTCCAGCTTCTTGACGGCTTCGATGAAGATACTTCCAACCGTAAACGGATTCACAGGTCCGAGACGGTCCTCTTGCTTGGCCTTGGATGTCATAGGTCCCCACTTGAAGATGGAAAGTTTTCCGCCCTGCTAAGTCTTGTGTTCAGAACCCGCTGATTGAACCGCTGGCGCCGGGCCAACGGCAGGAGATCACCCGGCACACTGAAAAGTTACCCATTACCATGCTACAGAAGTCAGACCCGCGTCGCAAGCTCTCTTTACAGCCCGGCGGGCGGGGCCGCGGGCAAAATGTTAACGCACTTTGCCCCGGGCGGCCACTTTCCATGAGCCTTCGACCTCACCCTTGCGGACAACAAAAACTTCGTCGTGCATGTTGACGCAGGTGCAGACGTGGTTGGGAATTACCGTGACCACCTCGCCCACGTGAAATTTGCGCGTGGAATTCGTGATGTCGAGATGGCCGTGTTCCTCGTTGAGCTTGATGAGGGCCGCGTCGGGAGCTTCCACCACGTAACCGTGGCCAGTGTGGGGGCCGGAACCAAGAGCGTCAGAGGATAGGGTCTTCGATCCCGCGTCGATCATGGCGCGCCCGGGGACCGCGGTTGAAACCACCGTCGCCACCACGCGGGCCGCGCAGTCTTCCAGCTTGCAGGCGCCCTGGTAGTAGGTGTTCAGATCGTTGTAAACGTAGGTGCCCGGGCGGATCTCCGTGATGCCGGGAATTTTGTGAGTGAGAGAAGCCGAGGGCGTGGAGCCACCGGAAACAATCTCCACCTCTATGCCCGCCTTGCGGAAGGGTTCAAGGGTCTGTTCGACGAGACCGGCCACCTGCTTCGCCGCGTTTTCGCGATCGGCTTCCGTGCCCCAGACGTTGCCTGGAAAGGTCATCAGGCCGCGGAATTTGAGCCCCGGCATCTTTTCGATTTTCCGGGCCAATTCGAATGCTGCCGGGCCGGGCTGGACGCCGCAGCGGCGCATGCCCACGTCAAACTCCACCAGCACGCCGACGGTGGCTCCGGCGGCGCTTGCCGCCCGCGAGAGTCCTTCGGCCGTGGCTTCATTGTCGAGCGAAAGCAGGACGGTGCGCTCGCGCGCCAGACTGGCGATGCGGCGAAGCTTTTCATCGCCCCAGATGGGATAGGCGATCAGGATGTCATCCAGGCCGGCCGCCGCCATCACCTCCGCCTCACCCACCTTGGCAACGGTAAGCCCCACGGCGCCGTGTTCAATCTGCATCCTGCCAACTTCCGGGACCTTGTGGGTCTTGGTGTGGGGCCGCAAGCCGAGGCCATGCCGGCGGCAGTAGTCGGCCATCCGCTGGAGGTTGCGCTCCAGGATGTCCAGGTCGATGGTGAGCGCGGGCGTGGGCAGTTCCTGATAGTTCATGTGTCATCCTCTATCGTTTTTTCTTGCGCGACTTGCTGAGGCGCGCAATGCAGTCGATTTCCACTTTGATTTTTGGCAGGCTGGCGCCGACGGTGGTGCGGGCCGGCGGATTCTTGGGGAAGTATTTCGCGTAGACTTCGTTCATGGCCGCGAAATTCTTCATGTCGGAAAGAAAGACTCCCACACGGACCACGTCTTTCATGGAACTGCCGGCGGCCTCGAGGATCGCCTTGATGTTCTCAAGCGTGCGCCGGGTTTCAGCCTTGATGTCGCCCAGTTCAAACTCGTTTGTTTTGGGATTGACGGCCGCCTGGCCGGCGACGAAGACAAAGCCGCCCGACACGATGGCCGGAGAATAGGGGCCGCGAGGCTGGGGTACCTTCTTGCTTTTGACTACTTTGCGCATAGCTACTCCTGATTGATAGAGATTTCGGCTTTCGCCGAATTTTGAAAGCTTCTAGTCCCTGTGCCATGTCATCCTGCGAAGGATCTGCTTTTCCATTTTCAGGAAGATACAGCAGATGCTTCTCCCGCTCTGCGGGATCAGCATGACGGGTGTTCTCTTTCAACGATCTGCTAATTTCCCGGGCGAATCTCAGGCGAGCTGGCCGCCGTCGACAAACAATAAAACTCCGTTCACGTAATCCGCGTCGGAGGACGCGAGAAAGGTTGCCGGCCCGGCAATATCTTCGGGTTCCCCGACACGCCCTACGGGAATCAGATTCTTGTACTTGCTCATGAATGTTTTGTCTTTCAGGATCGGCGCTGTCAGGCGCGTGCGGATAAGGCCCGGACCGATGGCGTTGGAGTTGATCCCGTAATGCCCCAGCTCGCGCGCCAGCGTCTTGGCCAGCAGGAAAAGGCCGGCCTTGGAGGCGTTGTAGGGGGCGAGTTCAGCCTCCGCGTCCCAACTGTTGGTGGAGGCCATAAAAACCATCTTGCCCCTGCGACGCCGGACCATGTGGGGGGCCACTTCACGCGCGACGAGAAAGCCGCCTTTCAGGTTGATGTCCAGGGTGGTGTCCCAGTGCTTCTCATCGGTCTTTATGAAGGGAACCAGCTTGCCGATTCCGGCCACGTACATCAGCACGTCAATGCGCTTCTGCCAGCGGATGGTTTGCGCCACCATGCGCTGCACGTCGCGCTTGCGCCGGACGTCGCAGGCGATGGTACGGACGGAACCACCCTGCGCGGCGATTTCCCGCTCTGTCTGGGCCATCATGTCCTGGTCAATGTCGCCGATCATTACGTGGGCGCCTTCACCTGCCAGGCGAACCGCAATGCCTTTGCCGATTCCTTGCGCGCCTCCCACCACCAGGGCGCATTGGCCGTCAAAGCGGCCGGGGATCATTTTCATCGCTGTCCGTTACTCCCTCGTCCGGTCTGGGACATTCCGGAAAAAGTTTACTAGGTTCCTGAGGCAGTCTCCCAGTATAATGGCCCGCCAAGCAGCCGTAAAGGTCTTGCGTTGAGGCGGCGGGGCCGCAATCCCTCAAGGCGGGACCGTCTCGTCCTGCAAAGCGGGACCATGGGCAAGACGCGCATGCCACGCTGAATGCTGCGCAGCAAGGGGCGATTTCATGGATTCACGGACTAAGGACGTTTCTCCAGGGACCGAAATTCGGACGCTGCCGCGGGAGATCGGCATCCTGGGCTCCACGGCGATTGTGGTGGGCACCATCATCGGCTCGGGAATTTTCCTGGTGCCGCACAACGTGGCCACGCAGGTGGGCAGCGTCTTCAGCCTCTACCTGGTGTGGATTGTGGGCGGGGCTCTGGCTCTGGCCGGGGCGCTGTCACTGGCGGAACTGGGCGCGGCCATGCCGGAAGCCGGAGGCATCTACGTTTACCTGCGCGAATCATTCGGCAAGCTGATCGCCTTTCTTTACGGCTGGGGATCGCTGCTGGTGATTGACGCCGGCTCGGCCGCCACCCTGGGAGTGGCTTTCGGCATTTACGCCGCAGGTTTCGTTCCTCTGACTCCGATGGAGCAGAAAGTTCTGGCCGGGGTGGTGATTGCGCTGCTGACCTTCATCAACATTCTGGGCGTGAAAAAGGGCACGGCCGTGCAGACCATCTTTACCATCGCCAAGCTGGCCGGCCTGGTGATCATCATCGGCTGCGCGATTTTTCTGCCGCCGCTCGCGCCCGCCGTTGCGGCGCACCCGCTGCCCACGCCCCACACCACGATCAGCAGCTTTGGCGTGGCCCTGGTGGGAGTGTTGTGGGCCTATCAGGGATGGCACCAGCTCTCTTATACGGCCGGCGAGGTGAAGAATCCATCCAGGGTGCTGCCCCTCGGGTTTTTCCTGGGCACGGCCATCATCATTGTGGTCTACCTGGCCGCCAACGCGGCCTATCTGCGCGTGCTGCCGCTGCCGGTGATGGCGGAACACCAGCGCGTGGCGGCATCGGCCATGCAGTTCCTGATCGGGCCGCGCGGCGCGCGGTTTGTTTCCGCCCTCATCCTCTGCTCGATTTTTGGCGCGCTGAACGGCACCATTCTGACTTCACCGCGCGTCTATTACGCCATGGCGAAAGACGGTGTGTTCTTCCGTGTTGTGGCCCGCATTCACCCACGGTATCAGACTCCCGCCGTTGCCCTCATCGTTCTGGGCGCCTGGTCCACCGTGCTGGCCGTCAGCGGCTCCTTTGAACAGCTTTACACCTACGTGATTTTTGCCATGTGGATATTTTCCGCGGCGGCGATTGCCGGGGTGATCATTTTGCGCCGGCGAATGCCGGACCTGCACCGGCCTTACAAAGTGTGGGGCTATCCCATCCTGCCCATCGCCTTCATCCTTGCGGCACTGGCTATCGTGGCCAATACCCTGGTATCCAAACCGAAAGAATCGGTGCTGGGGCTGGCGATTGTGCTGGCGGGCGTGCCGCTCTACTACGCCTGGAAGCGCTGGGGCGGCGTGACGGCGCGCTAGCGGCGCGGCGGCCTGCCGCCATGGCCGGCGTGGGCGTCACCGCAATGTGAGCCCCTGCGGCGCCTTGAATCAAAAACTTTCACACAGTCGCTCATGTCGTATTACGACACCCTGAAGCATGAAAATAACCCCTCACCTGCCCTCGTATCTCGGGCACCCTCTCCCCAGGGGAGAGGGCGG
>JAJYJL010000354.1 GCA_021789565.1 Acidobacteriota bacterium | reverse complement strand
CAGCCCGATTACGGCGAGCAAGCGCTGGAGATTACCGAGGCCCTGGTGCGCTCAAACGCCATCGACATCGTGGTGATTGATTCGGTGGCCGCGCTGGTTCCCCGCGCTGAGCTGGAAGGCGACATGGGTGATTCCATGCCCGGCCTGCAGGCCCGGCTGATGTCGCAGGCGCTGCGCAAGCTGACGGCATTGGTTTCAAAATCAAAGACCTGCCTCGTGTTTATCAACCAGATCCGGGAAAAGATCGGGGTGATGTTCGGCAGCCCTGAAACCACCACCGGGGGCCGCGCGCTCAAGTTCTATTCCTCCGTGCGGCTGGACGTGCGCCGCATTGCCTCCATCAAGGACGGCGACAAGGTGGTGGGCAACCGCACCCGCGTGAAGGTGGTGAAAAACAAGATGGCGCCGCCTTTTCGGGACGCCGAATTTGACATCCTTTATGGCGAAGGAATATCGAAAGAAGGCGACCTGATCGACCTCGCCGTAGGATTGAACTTGATTGAAAAGAGCGGTTCGTGGTATTCATTTGCCGGTGAGCGGATTGGACAGGGGAGGGAGAATGCCCGCCAGTTCCTGCTCCAGAACCCGGATGTTTACGGGAAAATCGAAGGAGAGTTGCGCAAAACTTTGAATTTGCCGGTTCCCAGGGAAGATGCTGAGCTTGCAGAAATGGGCACGGCAAAAAGCAAAAAATAATCGAACCCGTAAGCGGATCCAGTTTCAGTAACCCAGAGAGTTGTCGATAGAATCAGTAGACGGTGCGTCCGGGCCGCCAGGGGGAGACAGCCGTGCTTGCTGAAAGATGCGTGAGGAGACCTGACCTGCCTTGAAGAAGACACTCATTGTACTGGCTTTGGCCCTGATCGGATTGATGGGATTGGATCTTCTTCCCAGGGGAACGCTCCCGCAGATGCTGGCGGCGCCGTTGCCGGCGGTTGCCCGGCGCACCCGCACCCGGCGGGTCCGCCACTCGAGGCGACGGCGGGTGCTCAGGCACTGGAGCCCCTGGCGGGTCAGTTCCTACGACCCTGATCCCGGCCTTGGCGACAACACGGAAGGCGAGGATTTGGCCGTGCGCCAGGTCGCCTTGCAGGCGCTGGGAAACCTGAACGGAAGCGTCGTGGTGGTTGACCCGAACGACGGGCGGGTCCTGACCGTCGTTAACCAGAAACTGGCCTTCAGCGGGGCTTTCCGGCCCTGCTCCACTTTCAAACCCATTGTCGCGCTTGCCGCATTGAAACACGGCATCATTACGCCGCGAACAAAACTTTACGTTGGCCGCCGCCGGACGATGGATCTGACCGACGCGCTGGCGCATTCCAACAACGAATTCTTCTACAAGCTCGGAAGGATGGTTGGCTTCCCTCTGCTGGCCCGCTACGCCCATGAATTCGGCCTGGGGCAGAAAGCCGGCTGGGAGATTCCGGGGGACCAGCCCGGCGAATTCCCAACTACCGCGCCCGCCGATGGAGAGGTGGGATATCTGGCCTATCTGGGCAAAGGGATTGAAGTGACGCCCCTGCAATGGGCCGCCGTCGCTTCAGCCATGGCCAACGGCGGAACCCTTTACTACCTGCAATACCCCCGCACCCGGGAGCAACTGGAGAACTTCAAGCCGAGGGTCCGGCGCCGGCTGACCGACCTGCAAACGGAAATTCCGGACGTGAGAGCAGGCATGGCGGCTGCGGTCAGCTATGGCACGGCCCGCCAGGCCAGCGACGGCGCCCTGCAGATCATGGGAAAGACGGGAACCTGCAGTGAAGACGGCGCGAGGCTGGGATGGTTTCTTTCCTACTCGGACGCGCGGCCGCCTTACGTGGTGGTGGTGCTCCTGCGGGGCGGCAGGCAGATGTACGGCCCGCACGCCGCTGAAATTGCGGGCCGGCTTTATAAGGACCTGCAACAGGCCGGCCCTAATGAAGTGCCGGAAACCAAGGTTGCGGCCGGGGAATAAGCTTTCAAATTGTGTGGGAGTTTCAGGGCTGCTGCCCCGCGCGGGGCGGAAAAGGGTTTTCCCGGTCTGTCATTCCGATCCCGCAGAGCGGGAGAGGAATCCGCTGCCTCCTTCCGAACCCGGAAACAGCAGATCCTTCGCTCTGCAGGATGACGTTGCGCAAAGGGCTGTCCGGCAGCCCCCGTGGATTCGAAGGCCGCGGCCCTCCTGCGCCGTTCGGTTAGGCCTTGGGCTGGATGTTGCCCGCGTGCAGGCCGCACTCCTTCTTTGTCTGGTCTTCCCACCACCAGCGGCCTTCGCGTTCATGCTGGCCGGGAAGCACCGCCTTGGTGCAGGGCTCGCAGCCAATCGAGACAAAGCCGCGCTCGTGCAGGGAATTGTAGGGCACGTCGTTTTCCCGGATGTAACTCCACACCTGTTTGGAGCTCCAGTTGGCCAGGGGATTGAACTTGATCAGCTCGCGGCCCGGCTGGGAGAAGACGGGATCCACTTCCGCCACGGCCACCCTGGCGCGCGTGGAAGGGCTCTGGTCGTGCCGCTGTCCGGTGACCCAGGCATCCAGGGTTCCGAGCGCCCGCTTGAGCGGCTCAACCTTGCGAACCCCACAGCACTCCTTGTGGCCGTCCTTGTAAAACGAGAACAGGCCTTTCTCCTTCACCAGTTTTTCCACCGCCTCCGGCCGCGGGAAGAAAACCTCAACCGGAATGCCGTAACGCTCGCGGACCTTGTCGAGCAACTGGTAGGTTTCAGGATGAAGCCGCCCCGTATCCAGCGAAAAAACCCTGAACTTGCCGCCGATTTTCGACGCCAGGTCGACGAGGACGACGTCTTCCGCTCCGCTGAAGCTGATGCCGATGCCGCCGGAATATTTCTCCAGCGCGAACTTCAGGATCTCGCTCGGATGAGCTTCGGCAAGGGTTTTTGCCGCTTCAGAAATGTCTATCGTTTCAATGGCCATGATTTCCTTTCGTGCGTTTTAGAGTGAGATTGCCGGAAGGCCTCGCCCCGCGCCCCATCTAGCCGACGAGTAAACGCGCCCCCAGCGAAAAGTAGAGAATGCTGAACAGCCAGGTAATGTAACGCTCCGGAATGCGGCGCGTGAGCCGGCTGCCGATGATGACTCCCGGCACTTCGCCGGCCACCAGAAGCAGGAACAGGCTGGCGTTGAAATTTCCCATCTTCCAGTGCAGCGACCCGGCCAGCGCCGTGGTCACCAGCCCGAAGAGGATGTCGGTCCCCACCAGGCTGCCCAGCGGCAAAGGAACCAGCACCAGCAAAGCAATCATCAGCAGGCTTCCGCTGCCCACCGAGGTCATGGCAACCAGAAAGCCCACAACGGCGCCCACAGCCGCCAGCTTGCCGCCGCCGTTCGAGAAACTGAGATTCGAATAGCCGGATGAAACGGCCTGCTGTTTTCCGCGCAGGAAGGGCAGAAAGAACGACACCCCAAAAAGCGTCAGGCCCAGCAGGACCTTCAATGCGTGGTCCAACTGGACTTCAGACATCCAGCCTTTTAAAAAGTGAATAAACAGGATGCCCGCCACAGAACCTGGAATGCTTCCCGCCAGCAGATATCCCGCCAGGTCCCACCGCACCTGTCCCAGCTTGCGATGCTCAACCACGCCCGCCAGCTTGGTGAGGGCGCCGCTCATCAGGTCTGTGCCAATCACCGTCAGCGCGCTGAACGGCGTCAGCAGCAACAGGAGCGGCGTCAGGATGACGCCCGCGCCCGTTCCCGTGAGGCCGACCAGGATGCCGGTGATGAAGGCCAGCAGACTTACGAGCATGCCACCCCCTGCTCGATTACCTGCCCGAAGGCCTGGTGCAGCACCTCCGCCACTTCAGGCCGCGTAAACTCCGGCGGCAACTGTCCGCCTTCCCGCAGCACGTTTCGCACCTGGGTGCCGCTCAGCATCACGCGGGACTGCTTGCCGTGCCCGCAGGTTTTTTGCGATGCCATGCCCAGGCACTCGCGGCAATAAAAGGTGTACTCAAAAAAGAGCGGCGTAATGCCCAGCTCTCCGGCGCCGAATTCCGTGAAGATCTTCTGGGCGTCGTAAGGGCCGTAGTAATTTCCCACCCCGGCGTGATCGCGCCCCACGATGAAATGCGTGCAGCCAAAGTTCCTGCGGATCAGGGCGTGGAAAATGGCTTCGCGCGGGCCCGCGTAGCGCATGGAAGCGGGGTTCAGCGCCAGCACCGCCCGGTCGCGCGGGTAATAGTTCTCCAGCAGCACTTCGTAGCAGCGCATGCGGACGTCCAGGCTGATGTCGTCCGATTTGGTTTCGCCCCCGATCGGGTGCAGCAGCAGGCCGTCCACGATTTCCAGCGCCGCTTTCTGGATGTATTCGTGGGCGCGGTGAACGGGATTGCGCGTCTGGAAGCCCACCACGGTGTTCCATCCGCGCTCGGCAAAAATCCGCCGCGTGTCCGCGGGGTCCAGCCGGTATTTCGAGTGCGCTTCCGAGTTCGGCCGGCGGAAAACTTCCACCGGGCCGCCGACAATCCAGTCGCCGCGCGAAGCCACGTAGCGCGCGCCCGGATGGTCGTCATTGGCCGTGCGAAACACCGCCACGGACTCCGCCTCGCGGTCGTAGTGAAACACATCCTGGATATCCAGAATGGCCAGCAGCTTGCCGCTGGGGTCTGCCAGGGCCGCGCGCGAAACCTTCTTCAGTTTTTCAGCGGTGTCCTTGTCGACAGCCAGCGTGACCGGCAGGGTCCAGGGCAGGCCGTTGGCCAGGCGCTTGTCACGGATAACGCGGGCGTAATCCGCGCTTCCCATAAAGCCTTCGAGCGGGCTGAAGGCGCCAATGGCCAGCATTTCCAGGTCAGAAACTTCAAAGGGATTCAGATGGATCACCGGAAGCTTTCGCGCTTCCGCTCCCAGCGCCGCGGCCTTTTCGCCGCTGGCCAATCGATTGATGAGCTTTCCTCCGAGGGGTTCAAGCATTTCCTTGTTTTCTCCTTCAGCATCCAGATGGTGGTTCGCGCCACGTCCAAAAACAAAAACGCCCGCTGACGTTTGGTCCGTCAGCGGGCGTCCGTATGAATCACTACTGGAAGTTCAATTTACAAGTCGTTAATTTCCAGCCACACGGCGCCCCCCAACGGAACATGTACAACAACACATACACATCCGCTGTGCGCTTGCGGCATTAACCGGCCTGTTCATCGACACTGCCATATATAAATATGAAACACAGGAATTCTACCAACCACGCCAATCCCTGTCAACAGCTTTTGAAGAGCGGCCCCCATCCGACTGAAAACAGTTATAGATAGCGGTCCGGCAAAGTTGTTCATGCGCCAGCCTGTTTCACAAGTCCGGTTAATTCGGTGAGCGAGGTGATGCGGGGACAGGTGGCGTCAGGATAGGCGCCCACCCAGTCGATGAGAATCCCGCGAAGGCCGGCCAGCTCGGCGCCGCCAATGTCGGTGGGATAGGTGTCGCCCACGTAAACCGCTTCATCGGGTTTGATTCCGGCGCGGTCCAGCGCCATCTCGAAGATTTCGGGGTGCGGCTTTTCAACGCCTACAACCGAAGAGTCGATCACAAATTCCAGGTACTCGGCGAGACCCGCCCGCTTCAGCTCGCCTTCCACGCTGCCGTCGGAGTTTGAGATCACCGCGAGATAATACCCCGCCGCCTTCAACTTCTTCAGCGCCGGGACCGTATCCGGCAAAACTTTGGACCAGGTGTGGATATCGCGAAATCCTGCGATCACCCGTTCGATGGTTGCCGCGCGGGTTTCCGGCGTGCCGTCAAGAAGTTCCGACAAAGCGCTGAGGTATTGTTCCCAATAAACATTATTGCTGGTCCGCGGCACGCGCCCTTCGCGGATCTGCGGCCAGAGCACTTCATCCAATTTTTTCTTGCCTTCGCGCTCGGCCTGATGGAACTGCTCGGGGCGCACCGGAAATCCGGCCGCCTCCAGGTCTTTGGCAAGTTTTTCAACCTGCGGAAAAAGCAGAGTGTTCCCTGCGTCCAGAAAAATAGCGCGTACGGGTGTGCTCATGGAGACATATTCCTTTTGAGACAGGCGCCCCGGCCTGAATTTGCGGTTATACAGCCATCGTCTGCTGAATTTGCCCCAGCAGCCGCTGCTTCTCATCTTCCGGCAGAAATGCGGCGCGCACGGCATTTTCGCAAAGCCCAGCCATCTGCTCTGCTGAAAGCGAAAACGCCCCGGCGGCATTCATGAATTCCTGTTCGATGGAAGTCCCGAACAGTGCCGGATCATCGGAATTGAGTGTCATCGTCACGCCGGCATCCAGAAAAGCCGGCAGTGGATAGTCGCGAAGCTCCCGGACCAGCCCGATCGACGCGTTGCTGCCGGGACAGCCTTCCAGCGGAATTCCGCGGTCGCGCAGCAGCGCCATCACTTCGGGGTCTCGCGCAGCCGTCAGGCCGTGCCCAACGCGTTCCACTCCCAACAGCTCCACCGCCTCGCGGATGCTTTGGGGACCCACGGTTTCTCCCGCGTGGGCCAGCAAGTGGAGCCCGCAATCGCGCGCCTCGCGGTAAACGTCCGCAAAGATGTTGGCGGGGCCGCGCTCTTCGTCGCCGCCCAGGCCGAACGCCACCACGCCCTCCGAGCGATAGCGGCTCGCCCAGCGAAGCACCGCGCCGGCGTGATCGGCGCCGAACTGCCGAACGGCGTCAAAAACCCAGTTGACCTGCATGCCCAGGCGCGCCCCTGCCTCGAGCGAAGCGGCACGAACGGCTTCATACACCCGGTCGAGCTGCTGCCGCTTCCACAGGATCACGCCTGCTGCCAGCGTAATCTCCGCATACTTCACGTTCTGCTCTGCCAGCCACTCCATCAGGCGGACGGTGGCCAGCGCGTAATCTTCCGGCGTTTCCAGTAGCAGCGCTACAAACTTGAAGGCTTCAATAAAATCCGCGAAGGTCGCGTAGCGATATTCGTTCTGCTGCCGCTCACGGACCCATTGCTCGACTTTGCTCTCCATGCCGTCCCTGCCGCGCGCGAGCTCTCGCAGCGTATCGGGCCGCAGGCTCCCCTCAAGATGCAGATGGAGTTCCACCTTCGGCAGTTTTGCAATGAAATCTTCGGAGAGCGGCATGGAAGGTTTCCTTCAGGGCCCGCAGGTTGCTTCCAAAAGGCGCGCGGCTCACAAGGGAGAGTCCGGCGGGCGCGCCTTGAACCGGACTATTCATGGACCAGTCCCGCCTTGCGGGATTGCCGTGAAAGGGCACGGATTTATCCGTGCCGCGGAGGCAGCTCGAAAGACGCGGCTTTAGCCGCTGAAACCTCCGGCGCCATGAGCGTTCCGTTCAGGGGCTGAAGCCCGATAGCAGCTTTTGAGGCGATCCAACGGCACGACTGAAGTCGTGCCCTTTCACAAAACTCGTACGCTTTCACGGAACCCTACTGCCTCACGAATCATCCGTTTTACCTCCCGGGCAATTCGGGACGGCCGGCGTTGAGCCATGCGCTGTACCAGTAAGAGCCGACATCGTGCGCCGCCTCGCTGATCTCCTTCATCGCGGTTGATCCTACGCGGGAATAGAAGGCGTCATAATACGCGTCGGTGTAGCCCGGCAGGTTGTCGA
>JAJYJL010000353.1 GCA_021789565.1 Acidobacteriota bacterium | reverse complement strand
AAGGTAAGTGCGCGCATGAAAGAGGGTGATTCCGTCACCTGCGGTATGGGCGCCGGAGGGACCGTTACAATCGCATTCGTGAGCAGGAATTCCCTGAGGTTATTGAGCACCGACTGCGCATTGCCAATAATCTGACCCGCGGCCGGAGAGCTTTGCTTGACGCTCTGCAGCACCTGGAGCGGGGTTTTTGTGGAGTCGATGATGTTGGCCGTCTGCGTGAAAAGCGATTGAACCCTGTGCATCTCATCGTTGCCAATCTTCAGCAGGTCCTTCAGCGGAATATCCACCATCTCGTCGTACAGAAGTTTCTTCTGGAAATTCTTCGCGCCAATAGCGAAAGTGCCCTGCGACTGCGGGGCGAGGGTTTTCTGCAAATAATCAAGAAACTGCTGGTAAGCCGCAATGGCGGTTTGGTTGACGCCGGCGAAATCTGTCTTCAAGGCGGCACTCTGTGCGCCGGCCACCGCTTGCGGCAGGGCGTTCTGGAGAAAGGCGATCTGCGCCTGGACGCTTTCAATGGCAATGTTTGTGTAAACGGCAGGAGGGTTCGTCACATTGGCCCGGGCGCTGTTCAGGATGTCGGGGACGCGCCGCTCGCGAGCGATCACTGATTTCAACCGCTCGTCAATCGGGGCGAAATCCCGTTCGACCAGGGTAAACAGACCTGTGCTTGCCCGTGTGTTATAGAAACTCGGGTCCATTGCCCACATGCGGGTGTTGGCAAGGTCGAGCAGGTGGCCGTTGATCAGGCTTTGGAGCACTGTGGCGTCCAGCAGGTTATTTTCAGACAGTCCACTGGAGGGAATGCTGCTAAGGTCCTTCAGCGCCCGCTGGTTCCGGGCGATTTCGCGCTGGATGTCGGCTTGCGAATAGGCTGGAAGTTCGCTGTCGTATTTGTGGATTCCGGCGCTGGTGGCGCTGGCAGGATCAAACTGGAAATAGGCGTCGAAATACTGGTCGACAAATTTCAGGAATGCCCGGTCGGCGGCAGTCGGTTGCGCAGCCTGGTTTGCGGGACCAGCGCCCTGCGTCGCAGTGGCGCCTGTCCCTGCCGCTTTCCCTGCCTTTGAAACGGCCTGGGCCGCGGCCTTCGCGGCCGTGCCCCCTGCGGCAAGGGCCGAGGCCATCGCTAAGATTGATTCCCGGCGCGTCATCTTCTTCATCGCAAGAATTGCCTTCTACTGTCCGGCCTTCCCAACTGCCCGTGGTTTTATCTCCGCGGGTTCAAGCACCAGCCGATGGACCGTTCCTGCTTGAACGGCCGCATCGCTGAACAGCATCGGAAAGCTCTGGCCATGATACCAAGCTTCGAACTGATCTTTGTAGTATGGACTGAATGGCTGGCCTGATTCACCCAGAGTGATGTTCTGCACGGAGTCGTCCAGATTGCCAAGGTCAGCCACCATGCGCATGGAGGGACCCACGCCGAGCGTGGCCCGGCGGATGGTTGATGCGGTCCCCGATTGCGGAAATGGACCCACATTCAACAGCCACCCCAACGGCGTAAAGGCGCCTCCTAGCGGGTGGCGGAAAGTTAACGGTATCGTGCCTCCCCACTTCCAGGCGTTGTGGTCGTCCGTGCCCACAAGCTTCGGAATCTGCTCGACGGCTTCAGCAAGACTCTTTATTAGCGTTTGATTGAAGTTCTGGTCACCGGGCGGCAGCCATCGGTTCAGGTCATTGTCGACGGCATTTTGCAGAAAGACCCTGCTCATCGGGCATTCGTATCCCGAAAGGTCCTTGCCCAGCTTGGGCTCCAGGACGCGGTAGAGAAGCGTTTTCCAGGTGAGTTCGCAGACCAGCGTTGCGGCGGAGCCGGCGGTTGCTTCGCCGTTCCACGCGCTCAATTTCGCCGCCGCATATTGCACGTCGGGCGATTCTGGCGGATATTCCTTTCCTGCAGCGAGCAGACGCTGCCGTAACCATTCGTCATCCAGCGGATGGGTGTCCATCTGGATATTCAGCATATCCGCCACGGTGAACGATTTACCGGCTTCCAGAAGCTGGTAAATCCGCGCAGCCCTGTACGGAGATCCCCACATGGATGTGATGAAGTACGGATAGTTGTCCGGAACCACGCGGCCGTTAGCCGTGGCAAGGATGCCGCTCTTTGGATTGTAGGCGTGGGGAAGGTCCTGAAACGGGATCATGCCAGTCCACCCGTAATCGCTGCTTTGGCCGGGCACAGGAACGCTTCCGTCACCCCGCTTTCGGATGGGCACCCATCCCGCCGCATAGAAGCCGATGTTTCCATCGGTGTCGGCGTAAACAAAATTCTGCATGGGTCCGGCAAATCCGCGCAGCGCGTCTGTGAACTCCGGCCAGTTCTGGGCCTCGTCGATTTTCAGGAATGGAAACTGCAACGCGCCGGGCATCAGGGCCGTCCACGCAAGAGCGAACGTGCGATTGCCGGTGTCGGGAAGGATGGGGCCGTGACGGGTTGATTTCACCAGCAGGACATCATCAGGCTTCCCGCGGACCTCGATCTTTTCGGTCCTTTCGCTGTCCTCGATCCACTTGCCGTCGTAGCGGTATTCACGCGGGTTCTGCGGATTGAAGGTTTCTTCGTACAGATCCTGTACGTCCGGGTCGGTGTTGGTCACTCCCCATGCAATGTGTCTGTTGTGGCCGATGATGACCATCGGCAACCCCGGAAGGCTTACGCCGCTGACATCAAGGCCGGGAGCCTCCAGATGGATCATGTACCACACACTGGGAACGCCGTAGGGAAGATGCGGATCATTTGCCAGCAACGGCTTGCCGGAGCGCGTATGAGACCCGTTGACCACCCAGTTGTTGCTGCCCACACCCGTGTAAGAGCTTGGCAATTCCAGCGCCTGCAGCATCGGAGCGAGGCCGGCGACAACGTCATCTTGCGTGGCCATTATTGTGCCAGGCGTAACCAGCAGGCGCGGCTGCGGTTCTATCGAGGCGGCATGACGACTGCCTGCGGGCGACACAGTTCCCGGTAGCGATTCGGCCACAGGATGGTCGAGCGGAGAACTGGCGGGGAAGATGTCGCTTTCAAGTTGCGGGTTGCCGAGTTTTGATCGCACGCGCACGCGCATCAGCTCATCGGGCCAGGATGTATTCAGCAACCGTGCCATGTTCAGGGCCACTTCAAGAGAATCGGATTCTCTCCAGCGGTTGGGGTGATAGCGCAGAAGCAGGAACTCGATCGGCAAGCGGTTCTGATGCGTCCGGATGAAAGCGTTCACGCCTCGCGCATAGTCGGTGAGAAGCTTCTGCTCTTCGGGATCAAGGTCCTTCACGCCGCGCTCGGCAGCCCGCTGCATCCCCAGAGTCCGGGTTTCGATGTCTGAATGGAGCGTTCGGGAGCCGAACAGTTCTGACAGGCGGCCCTGCGCAACCCTGCGGCTGAGGTCCATCTGCCACAGGCGGTCTTGTGCGGTCACATATCCCTGGGCATACATCAGGTCTTCGAGCGAAGCAGCCCTGATGTGCGGAACTCCATGTGCGTCCCGCAATACTTCCACTTTGCCCTGGAGCCCCTCGACGCGAATGGTTCCATCGAGGTGGGGAAGGCATGCGTGGACGCGCCAGTAGACCCATCCACCTGCCACAGCCGCAAGCACGGCAATCATGATCAGTACCGAATACGCTGACCTTCGCCACAGCCTGCGCGCCGGACGAGATGCTTGTGAAACCTTTGGTGGAATCGTCGCCATGGTCAGGAAGGAACTGGGACCTTTTGAAGAGATTTACCCGGCATGCCCGAAACAAGGATAGCACAGAAATTTCTCCATTCGTGGGGGGGCGGTGCGCGTGGCTGCTCATACACCTGCTATGAAGCATGGCTGCAGGCGAACCCGAGGTGAGCAATGAGGGGCTTGTTTTTCCCGGCAAGTTTCCGGCGTAATCATAAGAAACCGCCAATATTCTCCGTGCGACTTGCGTTGCCGATTAGCGTTTTTTATGCCGCGCAGTAGCGGAGCGATCGGGTTAATGAGCTGTTATGTCAGCAGGTTGCGCGAAAGGTGTACTAACAGATCATCAATCGCTATTAGCAATAAACAACTCTAGAGTGCTGAAGCTCTGCGGCCGATGGAGTTTACGTATGGCGTTATTGAAGATAATGCCGAAGCCGTGGGTACAAAGGGGGAATGCCTTGCCAGGTTCGCAACCGCCCTGCCGCAGTTTTGCACCGGGCAACGGCACCACGCTCCGGAGGCAGACAAGTTTCTGTCTTGACTCCGCCTTCACCCTGCTGGAATCGCTGATCGTGTTGACGGTCGCGGGAATCATTGCGGCGATGGTGGTCCCCCAGGCCTACCAGGCCGTCAAGGCCTACCGGCTGCACGCGGACGCCTCGGCGCTTGCCGATCAGTTGAACCTTGCGCGGATGCGAGCGGCATCGCAGTTTGCGCCGTACCGTGCGGTTGTTGACGTTGCTTCTGGATCGTATTGGCGGGAAGAGCTCTGCGGCGATACTTCCACCAGCACAGATTCTGCCTGCACGTCCGCATACAATGCGTTCACAACGCCAGTGATCGAGGGCGGGACCCAGTATGCGTTGGAAGGAGACAGTTTCTCAGGCTGCCGTCCGACGGTCATCGGCGCAAGCAGCTACCCTGGAACGATTCAAGCCGACCCAAGCCCTTGCCCGGACCCCGTTGAAATCTATTTCAATACGCGCGGGGCACCCGTCGACAGCAGCGGTGACCCGTTAGGGAACGGCGGAGCGGTGATATACATCCGCAATCAGTACAACCTGGTAGACGCGGTCACGGTAGCCATTGGCGGAGCAGTGACTGTGTGGAACTGGGACGCGGCCAGCAGTTCGTGGGTGGAGCGATAACAGCTTCTGCCCGGGATTGATGACGTGGGGAAACCATAATGAAAAATTCATACGGTGAAGACGGCGTGACCCTGATTGAGACCCTGATTGCTGTGTTGATTGCTGTCGTTGGCGTGTTCAGTGTTGGGGGCCTGATCTTTCAAGGGGTCGTCACCAATAAAAACCAGGGTACTGAGGTGACGCGGGCAACCATCTACGCCCAGGACAAGATGGAGAAGTTGTTGTCGCTCGATTTTGCCAGTTGCACTCAATCGGCGTCTGCGCAGCCTGCCAGTTGCAACACCACGAACATTAATGCGGCCGGCTGGACGGACGGGCTGCTTGCCGGCGGCGCCACCGGGCCCTCCGTGCAATCCACATGTCCCACTTCCGGGGCTTCGGTTGGATACATCGATTTTTTGGACAGCAACGGCATTCAGCTTCCGGGCGCGACGGCGGCAACGGGCTGTTCCGCGATTACTCCTTCGGCCATTTCATACGTGCGCATGTGGCAGGTCACAGACGTTGCGTCCTCAGGCGGCCCGAGCCTGAAGCAAGTCACCGTGGCGGTCTATCCCCAGTCGGCGGTGAATTCGGGTTCCGGCAAGCCGGTCGTGGTGCTGACCAGCTTACTGTCCGATCCGAACTAGAGGAACCGGAATATGGCCTGGCACGAAAACTCGTACCCAGATTCACAACAGGGCTGCCGACAAGGATTTTCACTTCTTGAATTGATGGTCAGCGTGGCCATCATTGTCCTTCTGATGTCCGCCGTTTTCCCTTTCCTTTTTGAGTCACAGAAGAAGTATCAGGAAAACCAGGTGGTTTCTGAGGCGAACCAGGGCGCCCGCGCGGCAATGGAGGTCATGACGCAGGAGATCGGGCAGGCGGGCTTCAATCCGAATTTCACAAGTGCCAAAACCTCTTCTGCCACTGTTGCCGTTAGCTCAAGCGCGCAATGCGTCACACTGAGTAATATCGACCAGACCAATCCCGGCGATTGGGTCTCTGTGGATACCGGGCCGAACCACGAACTGGTGCAGGTCCTTTCAACATCGAACGTTTCGGGGACGCCCTGCACATCGCCCAACCAGATCCAGGGCGTTTTCCTGATGAGCCACGACGGCACTACAACTCCGTTTCCAGTGACCAGCTACAAGATGCCTTACGGCAGCGGCATTCTGCAGACCAGCGGCACCTCCAACGACCAGCGGCTGGAATTCTTTGGCGATATCAACCAGGATGGCGTTATCCGGTACGTCGTGTACAGCCTGTCGCCGGTCAGCCCCGCTACCACGGTCAGCATCAACGGCACCAGCTACACGCTTTACAATCTGTACCGGTCCATGACAACCGTGCCGTTCACGAACCTTCCCGCGCCTTCGACCTATTCACCACCCGCTAACAACCAGGCCTCACCTCTGGTTGCCAACGTCCTCTACAACGTAACAAACAAGAGCGGCCCTACCGGCGAGCCGATCTTTGCCTATCCCAATCAGATTGTGATCGGCGTTGTGCCGAACCAGATCACGGTGGTCGGCACAGTGGTTGTTACCATCAGCGTTGCTGTGAGCCCCCAGAGTCTGCAGTCGCAGTTGCCTCAATGGTTCACCATGGCGACACAGATCCGGCCGCTGGACCTCCAGGCCGCTGTCACTGTTAACAACTCAGGCGGAGCCATCTATCTGCCTCCGCTGCCGAAAAGTTTGCCGATGACGTTCCCCTCGAATTATTACCCGTGAGGAGTAATCTCCTATGAACACTCTGCCCATTCCTGAAATGGCGCCGCCGCGTGACCCGCGCGAACGTGGCATCGCCCTGATTCTTGTGCTTCTGGCGATGCTTGTCTTGTCCGTACTGGCTGCAGCGATTGTTTTCACGGCGCGCGCGGAGACGTTTGCCAGCTACAACTACAAATTGGACACCCAGGCCGACTATCTGGCCAAGGCCGGAATTCAGCGCGCGATCAACTGGTTCCGCAGCAATCATTACCAGCCCATCACGGAGAATAACGCCTCCACGTACTACCAGGTGACTTCCACCGGGAGCCCGTTTAACCTTTTCACTGCCAACGGGTCGCCTTTGATTTGCATATCCGGATGCCCAGGTAGCAACCAGCCCGTTCAGTTGATGGGGTTCGGGGGCGGTTCTTCCAACTATCCGGACATTAACAACACGGAGAGCACGCCACAGCAAGTTGCCAGTGCGTTTGCCGCTGACCTGAATGACCCCAACAACACACGCGTCACAGGAGACGCTGATGATTCCGGATACTTCAATGTCAACGCGGTCTTGTTGAATTACCAGACCGTCAACGTGGGTTATCAGCCGCCGCTGACGGTTACCCCGGTGGAAACCTGGTTGATTACTTCCAGGGCGACCTGGACCGGCGGTTCGGGTTCGAGCACGCGCGTTGCCGCCGCTGAAGAACAGGCGATCATACAGCCCATCTACACGCCAACCTGGGCCAACGCTCTCTACGGATTCTGCTCAGTCACTATGCAGGGAAGTTCGGGGACTTGCACAGACGCGTTCAACTCCTCGCTGGGGGCTTACGGCGGCGGAAATCCCAGCGTGGCTTCAGGCCAGTGTGATTCCACCACTGCGAGCAACGTGATCGGGGCGGGGGCCAGCGTTGGGGCCAATGGTGGAGTTACCCTGGGAAGCAATGTGACGGTGTCCGGCGATGTTGTCATCGGCACGGGAGGAACTTCCGGTTGCACCGCCAGCGGCTT
>JAJYJL010000352.1 GCA_021789565.1 Acidobacteriota bacterium | reverse complement strand
GGGAGAGATAGCCCGATGGCGTCCGTCAAAGCTTGCGGCAATGGTTCCCGGCGCCCGTCTTTGTGGTGTTTGGCGGCGCGGTGGGAGGGGATCATCGCCAGGGCCGGCATGCGCAGGAAATTCTCGATGTCGTCCGGGGTCTTGAGCGTGTTGTCCACGTGTTCCTGGAGGAAGGCCAAGCTCACGCCACAAATCAGACCCACGAAGAGGCCCACCGCCAAATTCAGAGGAATGCGCGGCTTCACAGGCTTTACGGGCGGCACTGCGGAATCCACCACCCGGATATTGCTCGCCTTCAATCCAGCCGATACCCCCGCCTCCTTCATCCTCTGGAGCAAGCCTTCGTACAGTTGCTTATTGCTGTCGACTTCGCGCTTCAGGATGTTGTATTCCACTGATTTATCCGCGACGACATTCGCCTGACTTTGCTGCTGGTTGAACGCCTGCTGGACCATCGCGACGCGGCGCTTGGCAGCCAGATATTCGTCTTCGATATGCCGGGCGGCTTGCTTTTGCTGCTGCGTCAGGAAAACCTGAATGCGGTCGATCTGGCTCTGGATCTCCTTCATCTTGGGATAGCTGGGATTGAAATTCGGCGCGAGTTGGGCTTTTTGCTGCTCGAGGCCGGCCAACTGCACGGTGAGGTCTTGCATCATCTTGTTGTCGAAGACGCCGGGAAGCGCACCGTAGTCCCCGGCTTGAGCCAAGCGGTAGAGCGACTCCTTCTGGTAGAGATCGGCTTGGGCTTGGGTAAGCTCGTCCTGGAGCTGCCGCAGGCGCTGATTGACGATGTTCTCGTTCTGTCCTTGCGCGCTCTCGAGAAACAGCAGGCCGTTGGCCTGGGCGTAGGCCTGGAGGTTGTCTTCGGACTTTTCGAGCTTGATTTTCAGGCCATCGAGCTGCTGCGAAAGCCAGGTGGACGCCTGCTGGCTCGCCTGCCAGTGCGCTTCGAGATTCTGCTGAATGTAGCTCGAGACCAGGGTGTTCACGACGCTCGCAGCGAGTTTCGGATCGTGAGAATCGAAGGACACCGTCACCAACCGGCTCTGTAAGACAGGATTGACGCTGAGATCGTTTTGGAAGTTACGGAGAACGGCCGCCTCGTGCGCGGCGTCCGTGGGCAGTTTGCCGCCGGCATCAGCCGCTTCCTTGCTCGCTTGCCAAGGCCAGGCGCCGGGAGGGGGATTGAATTCCTTGCGCTGGTCGAGATGGAGCTTTCGAATGACCTGCCGGGCGAGGTCGTCGCTCTTCAGGATCTTGTACTGAGTGTTGAGGTAGTCCTCGGAGACGTTGTTGAGCTGGAAAATCGCCTGGACCGTAACGATATTCGGATTCTCCTGCTCGATTTCCAGCATGGAATTCGCCTGGTAGACAGGCTTTTCGCGCACCGTGTAGAGGGTGACAAGCGTGAAGATGACGGCGAGAGCGGAAAGCACTGTCCAGCGGCGGCTCCGGAGAATCCGCCAGTACTCGCGCAGATACGCGCCTTCCTCTTCTTCCTCGGCCTTCGGATAGCCACGAAGCAGCTCGATGCGGCGGTCGTCCGTCGCGGGAAGCTGAGGCTCGAACGGCTGCATCTTGTTTTCGTCCGTCATTCTAGTACCTGTAAACGGCGGCGCCGCTGACGGCCGTCGCGATGCCGCCCATGCTGTTGACAAAACCGTGGAGAACGGACTTGCCTCTGCTGTTCGGAACGAACAGGATGTCCTGCGATTGCAACATCAGGTCAGGGGATTTGCCATTCAGGATTTTCTCCAGATTCACGGCGACCATTTTCCTGGTCCCTACCGACGCTCCCGGCTCGATGATCCGCGCCTTCTTACCAGCCGCCGTAGGGGAAAGGCCCTCGGCGAGTGCGAGCGCTTGCAAAACGGAGATGTTCTCGTTCGTCTTCAGCAGGAATCCTCCTGGCTTGCGCACGTCTCCGACCACATACACGATTCCGGCGCGGGTGACTTTGACCACGTCGCCCGGATAGACGGGGACGTTGTAGCGAGGATCGCCCGAATCGAGCAGCTTTTTCAGGCTGATTTTTACACTTTGGCTGCCGTCGAAATCGCTCGAAGCCGAACCGTCTATTAGCCCATAAGCCGCTGCGCTTGGCCGCGGCCCTGTCTGTTCAGCGGAGGCAGGAGCGGGTGGTGCGACGGGCGCGCTGAAGCCAGGATCACCCACGTGGCGCATCACGATAACCGTGTCGCCGGCATCGACGGCCAAGCCTTGCGCCATGGAAAGTACCTCAATCAGCGTTTTCGCTTCGCGAATCTCGAAAACGCCCGGCTTGTACACGGCACCGAAAACGGAAACGGGATGGCTTTGCATCTCCTTCACGAAGACGCTCACGTGAGGATCCTTCATGTACTTCCGGCTGAGGAGATATTCGAGAACGGTTTCGAGCTGGCGCGAAGTGAGACCAGCGGCGCGCACCGTGCCGAGCAGCGGCAGCGAGATTTTACCGTCTTCCGAAACGCGAACGGTGCGGCCCAAATCGGGGGCTTCCATCACCGAGATTTGGAGCAAGTCTTCCGGCCCGATCTGGTAGTTGCCAAGCGAGGAGTTGTAGCCGGAAATGCCGCTCTGCTGGAGAAGCTGCTGGATTCGGGCGTTGTAATCCTGTGTGGTTTCCCCTTTGAACGACTGGGCCGCAGAGGCTGGTGGGGAGGCTGGCACCTGGCGCTGCTGCGCAGCGAGCGGAACGGCGAGGGCCAGAACGGCGAGCACGGGAACCAGGGCTCGCTTGGTAAACGGCAGAGAGCGTAGCGATTGGGGGGACGCGCCCGCTCTCAGTTTGATTGCGCTCATCAACTTTGCACCCCTACCTACCGGGCAATGGCCTTTCCTGACCCCGCCAAAGCAATTGTTAGAACGTGGACGGGCTCGGTTTCTTCGTCGTTCTCAAGGCGAAATACAATCCCGTGCCGAGGCCCGCAGCAGCCGCCCCGGCAACAACCCCAATGATGAGAGCGTTGTTGTTGCCGCCGGCGGCGGGTCCGCATGCTTTCTGGCCCTTCAGCTCGACATAGGCGGACGACTGAGCTCCCGCCACTACCGTCAACTTCTGCTGATAGGTCGTGTAGCAACGGCGGGAGACGCTCAGGGTGTAGATTCCCGGCGAGATGTTGTTGAAAACGAAAACCCCCTCGTTGTTGGATGTTGCGGTATAGCTGACTCCTGTTGAACTCACGAGCGTGATGGTAACGCCGGGGACGGCAAACAGCTTTGTGTTGACAACGGTTCCTTTGACGCCGCCGTTGCCAGTCTGCATTTGCGGCATGAGCGCTTTGAAGGCTGAGGGTCTGGCTGGAGATTTGCCAACAATCGTGGAAGTCAGGCCTGACGGACCAGCTTCGAGCAGGACCGCATGGCCATTCTGTTCGACTTCGAGTGAGCCACGCTCGAGCCAGAGCTGCGCCTCCTGCCCATGGACATAGGCAAGCCGGGCAAGCACAGGCGAGGCGCTCGGGCTCTCGAGGCTGAAGTCGCGGCCCCCAATCGTCACGCGAACGTGGCCGCGGCTGGCGAATCCCACCGTGCCGCGGTCGAGCGCGACGACTAGGTTCCGGCCATCTTTGGCCAGCTTGGCGCTGGTATCAGCCCCGAGCCAGAGCCTCTCTTGGGGAGACGCAGCCAATTGCAAAGACGATTTCCGGCCCGTACTGACCACGTCACCGCTGAACACGATGCCACCATTCGGCAGCGGCACGCCGTTTCGCACGGCCGTGCCCGTCAGCCTAGCCACCGCAATCGATGACGATCTGGCCGCGAAGCCGGGCATGGGCAAAAGCAGGAAGCCAATCGCGACGAGCACGGCGAATATCTGCTGCACTCGGATGTTTAGCCACGCCACAGGTCTCGCGCGGTTTCTCCGGCTCTTCCTCTTCCGCTCGCAGTTTGCTCCTTTCAGTGTTCCTCTCATGGCTTTCACCGCCCTCCTTGTCTCTTTACTTTCCGCCCCCGATCACGAGCCCGAGCTTGCGCTCGGCTAGGCAACGGGGTAACGCAGCGCATCCAGGATTCCTTCTCGCGAAGAGGTGCCATACGTTTTCCTCACATGCCCTCTCTCGTCTTTCCAGTAGATGGTCAGCACGTCAGTGGCCGGCCCCATGGCCACCAGCTTTGTCTCTGGATTATTCTCAAGCACCTCCTCCCACACAGGAACGAGCCGCTCCTCCTGTTCGAGCGGGACAATCAGGCAATCCGGCTTCAGACGGTTGGCAACCTCCACGGTTGGGCCTTCATCGGCCACCTCGCCGATGACCTCAAAGTCCGGGTCTTCAGAAATCGCCTCATGTAGCGCATCCCGTATGAATCTCGTGGGATAAGCAATCACCACGCGAATCCGTTTTTCTTCCATCCCCCGGATTTTCAACAGATGTCAAAAGCAAATCAAGGTTGAAAAAGGATGAATTTGGGACTAATCCCAAAGCTGCCGAAGGATTAATCCCGAGGATTAATCCTCCAGGGCGAAAAGGATTAATCCCAGGGATTAATCCTCGGTAACCGAGTGGAGAGCGCTCCACGCGTAAGTGACATGACAATCAAGGCTTACGCTGAGTTTCAGGGGTACTGAATGGGAGGAACGTGCCTACGCATCACTGAAGAGGTCCATCCGATGCCAGAACCTCCATTGCCAAACGGAAGTCCACACGGCTCTCTGAGTTGGTCTTTTGGAACAATCTACGAAGGTGGGTCTTCACTGTGGCCACAGAAAGATTCAGCCGGTCAGCAATTTCCTTGTTTGTCATGCCTTGGCGAACCAGCTTGGCTATCTGCAATTCGCGAGGACTTAAATCGCAGGGGGTTCCCCTGGGGATGGAGTCCGAATCCAGACCCCCGGCAAAAGCCTGGAACAATGTCAGGATCAAATGACGCGGGCAGACAAGGCCGTCCCGCCCTAGCCTATGCGCTGCCGCACGGATCTGCTGGGGAGAAGCGTCTCGCAACGAAAAACCTCGTGCTCCTGCGCATACCGCTCTCAGAAACGTCTTCCGGTCGTCCTTCATTTCGGCCACTAAAATCTTCGCCTCCGGGGCAGCCTCGTGAATCGTCCGCACCTCTGCGAGGTCGGCCTCATTGAAACCTAGATGCATGACGACAATCTCGGGATGCAATTCCAAGATGCGCTTGCCTAACGGTTCCTTAGTCTCCAGCGCGCCGAGTACGTGCAGGCCAGTATCGGTTTGAAGGACCTTGACCAGGGATTCCCGAAAGAAGCGACTTTCCGATATTACAAGGATCGTTCGCATGGCAAGTTATCACCCCCCATGCCCCGGAGGAATCTCCGAGGGCCGGTGTTCCATCGTGAGGAACGGGCAAAACAACGAAGGGGAATCAAGCGCCAAGAAGGCCCACTATTGCAGGCGTCGGATGAAACAACCCTAGGTTTACGGCTACTCGCTATTTCCGTCAAACGAACGAAAGTACCATCCACGCACGAAGTCATGCATGTGGTGGACTCGGGCTTCGATGGGGCTTTTACTGCTGGAGGGCAGGCGGACAACAGGCTGGGGGTTTGGGAAGACAGTGCCGCGAAGGACGAATCTGGCGGTGGTCCGGTGCTCCACGGAAGGCCCAGAGCCACCCTCCTGGAGAAATAAACGAGCTGGTTTTCTACGCTTCTGATCACCAGAATTAGGGCGCGCCACTCGGTGGTTTGGATCCCCGATCGATTTGTTCTGCGCTGTCGCTGAATCAGCTCAGGCAATCGATTTTCTGGCCGTTTGATTGAGAAAACACCATTAGGGCGTCGGTTGGGGGCCTGATGCCCTCTTGGAGACACGTGTGCGGGCACTCGGTAACGAACCAAGGGCAGGAGTGCAAAGTTAGCAAGACGTCGCGCAAATGGTTGGCGAGCCGATGGCAGAGGAGCCAAAGCGCCCGTGCCAAGGGACGCGTTCGCCGAGGTTTGCCTCCTGGACGCACAGGCCAAGCTGGGAGCGGTCAGCGGAACTAGGACGGCAGCCACATAAGCAAATATCACGAGGATGCACCGAGCCCGTCCCCCGCGAATGGCAGAGTTGTCTTCCATTAGAAACGAACTCAGGGTGAGTGAAGGCGGGGCAGAGGTCAATACGCATTCTTGCGTATTCCAGACACAAGAAATCCCGCGCCTGCGGGAGAGCGGGGCCAGGGGCTCTCGAAAAAAGACCTTCCCGTTTGCTACAGCAACGGCTTCCATTCCCGTAAACCGGCTAATTCTCTTTTAGTAAAGGATCTAGCCGACCACAAATAGCCGACTGGATGCTATTTCCGATTTGCAGTCGCTGTCAATACAGAAATATGAAGGCTGTGGAAAACCGGAGTGCGGCTACGGTGGAGAGGGAACTCCGCGCCTCTTCAGACAACACTCAGGAACACCGGGCGGCCCACTTTGGGAAGGCTGGGTTTGAAAGATGCTTGTCCAATCCGACTGGTTTGGGCGGATATCGCAATATGGTCGGTCTCGCCGAATGCCAACCGGGCTGATGACGACCTGATGCGGGCGCACGATTCGCTAGGCGGTACGGTCTGCGAGGTGCGGGCCGGGTCTTGGGCACTTGTGAAGCAACCACTTGGGCTCAACCCCAACTCGGCTGGCCCTGAAATCCCAGTTCCCGCGCTCCCAGGCAAGCGCCCGGGATCATGCTGTGATTGCCGGCGCGCGCCAGGCTTATAATGCTGCTGCCCAAGGCGCCCAAATGGACCGGGCATATATGAACCTCGAGCGCTGGCACCATCGCTTATCTCCCTTCGCTGCGAGGACCGTCCCCGGCGTTTGTGATGAAGATCGCTGGAACAGTTCGGTTGGATGACCTACCACGGATCGCTCCGTTGCTGCTGCACGAGACGAACCCCGATTACCAGGACGGGGGCGCCCGGCCGGTCGACGTGCGTGGCGTGCGATTCGGTGGCGATACACCGGCCATCATCGCGGGACCTTGCGCCGTCGAAAGTTACGAGCAGACGCTGGCCCTGGCACGTGCAGTGCGAGGATCGGGCGGCGTCATGCTGTGCGCCGGCGCCTATAAGCCGCGCACCGCGCCCTATGACTTCCAGGGATTGGGACTGGAGGGCCTCCGCATCTTGCGAGCCGCGAGCGAGGAAACCCTCCGGCACCGAAGTAACGGTGAACGCGCTTCTGCCCAGCGGCGCAACCAGGACGGGCATGATTCCCGGTGAAGTGCCTGCGGTTGTCGAAAGCAGGCTACTTGACTCGAGCGTCATTGTGCTGCCGCTGCTATATCTCTCGTCCCCACGATCCGATGGCGTGGCGGGGAGCCGGTTCACAGGCACTTCGTAGCCCGACTCGGCACCATCGGGATGGCCTCCGCCGGAGAACTGAGACGAATCAAGCCGCTTTACGAAAGGGGTTCGACATGACCGAAATGGCTCTTGATCCAAAACACACCGCGATTGTCGTCATCGATCTGCAAAAAGGCATCACGGAGTTCTCGGGCGGCACTCCGCACTCCGTGCAAAGCGTTATTGCCAAAACCGCTGCGCTGCTTGATGCCGCGCGCAGCAGCGGCGCGCAGCCAATCCTGGTGCACGTGAGCCG
>JAJYJL010000351.1 GCA_021789565.1 Acidobacteriota bacterium | reverse complement strand
AAGGAAAGCGGCAGAGGAAGATAAGTCTGCTTTCGCCGGACGGTGATTATAGCCAGGAGGTCCCGGGTACGTCGGAGCAGGGGCGAGAACGTTTCACCGTCCCGCAGCTGGATACATACACGCTCGCGGTTGTTGATTTCGAATGAGTTCTTTTTTCTGGTAAATGCACTCAGGCGGCATGTGGACAGCATGCCTTCCGGGATGACCTGAAACGCCAGACATTAGGACAATCTAATGTTCGGTTCGGCACTTCAACGCTATGATGGTTGTTGCCAGTAAGACTAAAGTTCCAGCAGCTAATTGAGCCTAGTACCATCGTAATATTGCAGGCTGGGGCAATAAGGAATAAGTTATTCCTTGGAAATGATCGAAATGACTTTAGGGGTTTAATTACAGTCCAATGATTTCTTCTATCGCAATCCTGATAGTTTCGACGGCGCTTCTCTTGTTTTACATCCAAACACTGTGTGAGAAAATATTGCGCCGGGAGTTTAGCCGCGCCTATTTTCAGGATGTTATTGATTCCATTGATCTGGAGTTCCCACGTTTAAGGCAGTCGCTGTCTACGAATGCAGCTTTGAGGTATTCCCAGATACAACTTGCTTTAAGGTGTGACTACGTCACTCTCAAATATCTGGTCAAAAAGGCTAACCCCAGGCAGCCTCATTTCTCCTGGCAGGAGACGTTGCTCTTAAGTTATTTTCGCACGTTACTGCTGGTCCTGCCGATTCGCTACGCGTTTCATTTGCGCGAAAGGCATGCCGTCATGAAGCTGACGGTTATCCTTCACCATTTTGCGAATCTGGTCGGGGAACGGGTATGTTCAATTGATGCACAGGGCATGGCTCCTGACCATCAGGCATAGGATGGAGTCAGAGTTGAAACCGGTTTTGCAATGATGACTGCTTCACATGACCGCAAAGTTCTTCTGATAGAGAGTGAACCTGCAGCACGAGAAGTCCTTCGAGTCCTGCTGAAGGAATTGGGGTGCCTGGGTGAAGTTGTGGCGGACGGGCAGCAAGCCCTGGCCATGGTAAGCTGCACGGATTTTGACGCCGTGCTGCTTGATTTGAGGAGCTCTTCGCTGCCGCCCGAAGAAATAGTTTCCGGAATCCATGATCTGCGGCCCAGCCTGGTTGGAAGGGTTCTGGTAATTACAGGCGAAGTCGACGACAGTTCAACCCTTGACCTGATAGAGCGGTACTTCCTTCTCCAAGTCCGCCGTAGCCGGTTGACCTTTGATTTGGTTGGCCGGTTAAGAGCTCTATTACGAATTGCTCCTCTCCGCGCCGAGATTCAGTCCTGATCCGCTGAAACCGAGTGCGCAAAGATACTCTGGATATTGCAGCCCAACACGCCTGATACGGTTCCGATAATGCCCATACATCCCGCATGGCCGTCCGTACCTCTTTGGGCTAATGAATTAGCCCTGCCGAATGAATCCTTCTGGTGGAACCCAGTGTGAAATTAGGTTATGCTGTCACGGCCGTCTGTATTCCCTTTCATTTAGCGGGAGAAGGCCGATGACCGTACCGCCTCAGCGTCCGTTGGTTTATGGGTGCGGGTGAAACGCTCTGCTGCTGGAGAATCCATGAAAACCAGGTTGCTCCTGATAGTATTTGTTCTACTGGGGAACATGTCTGCCAGGGCGCAAAGTGCCCAGGAGATGGTGGACCAGTTTCTCGCCAATCCTTTGCAACAACCGGAGGTTGTGACCTATCAGATGCAGCAGTTTCTGCTGAATCACACGCCGAAACTTCCTGCTCCCAGGAGCGCCGCCCAGTGGACAGCCGAAGCAAACCACATCCGCCAGCACGTGCTGGACGACGTGATTTACCATGGCTGGCCGAAAGAGTGGGTTGGCTCTCCGCCAAAATTCGAAGATATGGGCGCTGTTCCTGTGCCTGCCGGGACCGGATATCGTCTGCGGAAATTCCGGTATGAGGTTGTTCCGGGACTCTATTCAACTGCGGTGTTGTATGAGCCGGAACATCTCGCAGGAAAAGTACCGGGAGTGCTGGACGTTCTGGGCCATTTCCCCACAGGCAAGTCCTCACCATTTGAGCAGAAGCTTTGCATCAACCAGGCGCTTCGCGGCATGGTTGCTCTCAGCATTGCTTTTATTGACATGGGTGAGCTGCGCGCGAAAGGCAATGAGCACTATTTCGGTTCGGACCTTGATCTGGTGGGCGTGGATGGTGTCGGGCTGTTTTATTTGGCAATGCGCCGCGGACTCGATTATCTGTACAACGATCCGCACGTAAACCAGAGTCGCATAGCGGTGACGGGCCTCTCCGGGGGCGGCTGGCAAACCATCATGTTGAGTTCATTGGACAAAAGGGTACAGGTTTCCATCCCTGTGGCGGGCTTTACCTCGCTTGAGGGAAGATTGGAAAGATTGCCGGGCGAGCCGGGCGACTACGAGCAGCTTGCCCCAGGGCTGCTTGACGGTCAGGGTTACCGGACGTTTGTCGCTCTGCGAGCGCCGAGACCGACGCTTGAGATTAATAACGCAGAAGATTCCTGCTGCTTTCGCGCACCGCTGGTCAAACCAGATATCTTCGATGCAATCAAGCCTTTCTTTGCCCTGTACGGCAGGGAGGATGCGCTCCAGTTTCACACGGATACCCAGGTGTCGGCCCACAACTATCAGCGCGACAACCGGCAGCAGGCTTACCGGTTCTTATCGAAGTGGTTCGGCCTTCCAAACAAGCCCGATGAAATTCCGGTGGAGCAATATGTCAAAAGCTACAGCGATCTGGCTTCCGGCGTGCCGGCGGATAATCTGACCATTTTGGGATTGGCGAAACGATTTGCATCGCAAATTCATCATGCTGCGGTGCCGGCGGGTTCCGCCGCCCGAGCAGATTGGTTGAAGTCACAAAGAGCAACACTCAGCAAGGTGGTGCATTACAATCCGGTCACGGTTCAATACCCCTGGTACGTAGCGGACACAAACCACAGCACAGTTGAATCGATCTCTTTCCGCTTTACGCTTAGCAACGGCTTGAGCGCTACTGGCGTGTGGACCAAGTCCGCCTGGACACCCAAAAGCGCTCCGATGGTCGTTATGATCAATGACAACGGCCGGCCTGGGGTTGGCAAGGAAGCGTGGGACCATGTGCCGGAAGCTGCCAACCTTGTGGATACAGGGAAACAAGTGCTGGCCCTCTCCATCCTATTTACCGGTGATGCCGTTCCTGTGAAGAAGGACCTGGGCAGTCTCGGCTATATGATGACGGCGATTGGTGCACCTCCGTTGGGGCTGGAGGCGGCTCAGTTGATCGGCATAACTCAGTGGGCGGTGCAAAAGTGGCATCCTTCAAAAGTAACCCTGGAGACCTCGGGCTACCGTATGCAGTTGGTGTCGCTGGTGGCGGGAGCATTGCAGCCGCAATTGTTTAGTAGCATCACCATCCACAAGGGAGTGCGCAGCCTGGCTGATCTTCTTGTTGAGCCGGTGAAGTCAAACGAAGTGCCGGACGTTTTCTGCCTGGACCTTTACAAAGATTTTGATCTCGACATGCTGAAGTCCATGTCAGAACCTGCAACCGTTACAGAGTCGGACTATGTGGATCTGAGTTCCACAAAGCAGTAGTCGGCCTGAAGCAGTGCCCCGAGAGTTCGTGATCCGGTCTACCAACTGGAAGGATCGTAGATAACATAGGTGGCCGGAAATCCGTATGCTTGCCTGGAAACAAATCTCACCAGCGCGCCATCGCAGTTGAGGGCGCGTCAAGAATTTCTTGGATTTCCTCCGACGAAGAGTTAAGTCGCCCGCCCTCCTTCGCATCGGGCAACGCTTGGTTTAGCTTGCCATACGCGGTCATCCTTACGGTGCCCCTCTTCCCCTGGTTTTAAAGACGGAGCATGTGTGCACAAACTATTGCGCACGTGGCGTGCGTGATAAGATCAGTGCGTTTGCAGCAAATCGTTCAATTGTTCCTAGCCGGCAAAGTGGAAAATTGCGGCTGTGTCGAGAAACGCATGGCAGGCGCGACCGGGCAGAAGAAGTGAAGGAGGAAGAGATGGAAAGTATGGATAGGCGGAGATTCTTGCAGGCGGTAGCAGCGTCGGCTGTTGCAAGTGGAGCGAGGCTGGCAGGTCTGAGAAGCGCTGAGCCCAAGCCTATGCGCCTGGGACTGCTGGTGGCTGCAACCAATGAGCCCGAAAACGTAATGGCAGGTGTTCGCAGGTTTGGCATTCCGACCGTGCATCTGATAACGAATGACTTTTCACCCGCGATGGAGAAGCGGCTGCGCACGGCGCTCGACAGTAACGGAATTGAGGCTACAGCCCTTGTTTCTTCAGGGCCTGGGGAGGAAAAATACGATCTGTACGATGGTCCCCTGAGCTACGGTATTGTGGCCTCACCGTATCGCCAGCAACGTGTCGACCATCTTAAGCGCGCCTCGGATTTTGCCAGGCGGCTGAACATCCCGGTAACGTTTAACCAGTGGGGCTACATTCCAGAGGTTCCCAGCGATCCCCTGTACGAACCAACCGTTAAGGCGGTTCAGGAGATCGCGGCGCACTGCAAGGCGAATGGCCAGATTTTTGTCAACGAGACCGGGCAGGAAACTCCGGTGACTCTGCTGAGGACGATTCTTGACACTGGAATGGACAACGTGAAGGTGGTGCTGGACGCGGCCAATCTGATTCTTTACGGGAAAGGCAATCCCGTGGACTCGCTCGACGTTATTGGGAAATATGTGATCGGTGTGCATGCCAAAGACGGATTTTATCCCACCAACCCTCGCTATCTGGGACGTCAGGTTGCTTGCGGACACGGGAAAGTCGGATGGCCCAGGCTGATTACAGGATTGAAAAAATTCGGTTACACCGGGCCCATTACAATTGAACCCGTGCTCGGGCGTGACCAGCGTGACCAGGAGATCCGCGAAGACATGGCCTATCTGAATAAGCTGATTACGCGGGTCTGAGATTTAACTGATTCATCGGCACCGCACAAGCTTAAAAGACGAATGTCCAGGTCAACAGCAATTTTGTTTCCCTCCCGACTTCGTCCTGCAATCTGTCGTGTGTCTGGTATATGATCATTGCCTTCAATGGAGACCTGTAAGGTACGGCGCATAGGACATTTGCTGTGCCGAAGGCTGCGGTGTCCGGCAACCGAGAGCTTTCCATGATAGATAAGGAATTACGATCCCTGCCGAAACAGGGGTACCACAGAAGAAAAAGGGGAACTGACCCATGTCCCGAAGAATTGATCGCCGATCATTCCTGAAAGAATCAAGTGGAGCGGCGCTCGGCGCTACTGCCGTAACACTTCTTGGCCCAGCGCGCGCGGCCGCGGCCGACGAGACCAGTTTTCGCAGTGTGTGGCCGCAGGATGCGGAGCGCCCGTGGGCCGGGCCTGAGTACTGGACCAATCCGCTCGAGGATTGGCGTATTCAAAACGGGCGCTTGGAATGTGTCTGCCCGGGGGGAGATCGGAACGTCTTTCTGCTGACGCGAGAAATTGCCCAACGTGAGGGAACCCTTGCAATGGGTGTGCGCCTCGGCCGGCTGGAGGGTGCCGCTGGTAAACATGGCGAGGAGCCTGCTGGGCATTGCCCATTCCACCCGGCTGAACGCGAGGCCCAGAAGCTCGAAGGCGGATTCGCAGGCTTTCGCGTCGGGATCAAGAGCTTCGTGGATGACCACCGTGCCCGCGCAATCCATGGCCGAGGTATGAATGCCGGTGTGACAGCCGAGGGGCAGCTATTCATCGGTGAGGTTAAAGCGTCCTCGGCGCGCGTAAAACTCGACCAGGAAGTGCGCCTTGATTTGGAGGCGCGCCCGTCGGGCGACAGTTATACCGTGAAGCTGCGAGCCGAAGATGCGAAGGGAAATCGGCTGGCTGAAGTCGTGCGACAGGTTCCGGGTGAATGGCTTGAAGGCGGCGTGGCGCTGGTGTGCAGTTCTGGCAGGATCCAGCCGACGCCGAAGCCTTTGGGCAAGCTGACAGGTTACGAATTTTACCCACCGGGTCAGGCGCGCGGCGGGACCATGCGGTTCTGGTTTGCGGACTGGACACTCAGCGGGACAAAGATTGATGTGCATGATGATCAAACCTATGGGCCCATCCTGTTTGCGCTTTACACAGTCAGCCGTAAAGTCCTGAAGCTTTCCGCGCAGTGCCCGCCCATGGGTAACGCGCCGAAAGAGTTGCATCTGCAAATAAGGAATGGTGGAAACCGCTGGAAAACGGTTGCAACCGCCGAGCTTGACCCCGACGCCTGGAACGCCGTGTTCCGCATCCCCGCGTGGAACGATGCCAAAGACCACTCCTACCGGTTGCTTTATGCCATGCCGGAGGCCAGCGGGAAGCTGCGGCAGTATACGTACGAAGGGACGATTCGGAAGGATCCCAAAGGCAAGAGCGAAATTACCGTGGGGCTGCTGACCTGCATCTGGGACATGGGGTTTCCTCACTCAGAGTTTGTCAGGCACCTGGGGTGGCACAAGCCCGACCTGCTGTTGTGGACCGGCGACCAGGTCTACGAACCGGTTGGCGGCTTCGGCGTGATGGAGACGCGCGAACCTGACCTGCTGGTCCCTTCAATGCACAATTATCTCCGCAAGTGGTACATCTTTGGCTGGGCCACGCGCGACCTGACGCGCAATATTCCTTCGGTCTGCATGCCGGACGATCACGACATGTTCCACGGGAACATCTGGGGATGCGGCGGCAAGCCCACTGACCCCAACGCAGCGCCGGGCGACGCCGCGCAGGATTCCGGCGGATACAAGATGCCCGCGCGCTGGGTGAACATGGCGCAGCGAGCGCAGACGTCGCATTTGCCCGACCCATTTGACCCGACACCGGTAGAGCAGGGCATCACCGTTTACTACACGGATCTTCGGTGGGGCGGAATTAGTTTTGCTGTCCTCGAAGACCGGAAATGGAAATCCGCGCCGAAGATCCAGTGTCCGGACGCGCAAATTACCAATGGATTTCCAAAAGATCCCCGCTGGGACGCCCGCAAAGACAACGTTCCCACGGCCGAATTGCTCGGCCAGCGACAACTCGATTTTCTCGAATACTGGGCGGCAGACTGGGGCGGCGGTTCCTGGATGAAGTTTGCCGTTTCCCAGACCCTGTTCTCCTGCTTGCAGACCACGCCGACGGGAAATCCCAACGACAACATTGACCCCAAACTGCCCATCCTGCCGGTGGGCGAATATGCTCCGAACGACTGGATGATGGCCGATCACGATTCCGATGGCTGGCCGCAGCATGGGCGCGATGACGCGATACGAAAATGGCGCAAGGCGTTTGCAATGCACCTGAGCGGCGATCAGCATCTGGGAACAATGTCGCACTACGGCGTGGATAATTTCCGCGACGGCGTCTATGCGGTCTGCACCCCGGCTATTTCCAATCTCTGGCCGCGCCGCTGGTTCCCCTCGCAGCCCGGCAAGAATCCGGTGAATGGAAAGCGGAATACGGGTGACTTTTTTGAAGGCTTCGGAAATCGCATTACGGTGCTGGCGGTCTCCAATCCCCACCAGTATCCCGGTGGCGGGCTTGAGGGACTGAGGCTCCGCGCC
>JAJYJL010000350.1:1432-7558 GCA_021789565.1 Acidobacteriota bacterium | reverse complement strand
TTCAAGATTTCTAGGCAGCCCGAGTAGCTCTGAGGTGTTCTTCAACGGGTCGGGAATCTGTTTTCCGCCGACATCCCACGCCACGAAAACCTGGCCGCTGGCCTTGTCGCGGTATCCCTGACGATCTATCAACCATCGCAAGGCATTGTGGGCCTTCTGGCTGATCTCGAATCCAACTCCGCATGCTTCCACTGCGCTTTCGAAGCGACCCCGAAAGGTAAATCCTTCATTGTCATTCGACGAAATCAGCTTCGCGCCATCACCAGGCCATCGGATTCCTCTTGGGTGTTTAGTTGCCAGAGAAACATTGCCGTTACCGGTGACAAAGCAGACCCCACGGCCTACATCGAGGCTGGCGCAATATTGAACCCAGCAATTTTGCAGGGCAGTATCCTCCCACACAGCCGAACCCGGATCATTCGGCACTCGAACTCTCCAACGAAGGAGTGCGTCTCCCTGATCGCGCCTGCCCAGCTTGGCTGTCAGGAGTCTGAACAGGGGAGTCAGTGCCGCATCAGAGTCCCAAGTGTCAATCAGGCGACCGCTATTGTCGACGACGAGTACTTTTTCTCGCGCCAAATCGTCCAAGAGCTTGCCTGCCAAAAGATAGTCGAGAACGGCCTTTGCCTTTTGATGTGCATATGGGGAGGAGCACCACTGATTTAATTGGTCTATGAAGGCCTTCCAATAGGGCTTCTTACGTCCTCCTCGTTGCGCATAGTCGGCGGCGCAATACTGTACCTTGTCACATAGCGCATGAGGCGCCTCATTATTTGTTCGCGAGGCAGAGTCCTCGGTAGAAGGAATTGGCGTAGGTTGCTCAGGCCTCTGCAGTACACGTGCGCTTCGAAACGCACCACTGACATCAATAACTACCTCGATGTGCGCCTTCTGGAGAACGTGACACATTGGCATTAGTGGATCGGCTGCGAACTGCGGTGCCCCATCGCACTGTTCGTAAGTGTCGTAGAGTTTTTGTATCCAACTCATGCCTGGGCCTCCAGTTCGGCTATTTCGGTCTCTACATTTTTCAAGCCCTGGCCCGATTCAAACTGTTTCGGTTTCATCTCATGTACGAACTTTTTGACTGGGCACTCTTCCGGCCGTACGAAGTGGATTACACCCTCGATCATTTTGGGCGTCCAGAAACGGGCGTAGAGCTTGTCCTCGCCGGTCTCGTCGGGATAATCAAAGCCGTGCAACATCAACCCAAACGCCAGTCTGCCGCTATTGTCGTAGTGGCCTGACCCAGATCCCAACTCGCAGGGTTCCACGTAGCCTTGGCAATCCCGAGTGCCAAGGAAAACATCTTGCCGCCCCCCGCGCTCCAACATTCGGCGGGCGATCTCGAAGTGTTTGCCCTCGACACGGTCGTTGGCCAGTTCCGGTCGATGCTCATTCCACTCGAAGTGCGCTCGTACCTGGTATTCAACTCCAGGCTCGCCGGTAACAGGATCAGGATCACCTGTCAAAAAGGTGTAGATCGCAAGCGTATTGAATGGCTCTTCTTTCTTTTTCGGGTTCCGCTCACTGGGATAGACACCGCCGAAATTCAACGGCTTGGTTCCTTTCGTTTGAGTCCGAATCCGCTTCATGACTCGCACCTCATCGATCACCCAAATGAAGGTCGGCTTCCAATAGATTGACTTGGCGACACCCTTCAAAGCTTCGTAAGTGGGGACTTGATACGAGCACTTCTCGCCGCCGATTTTGGTAAGCGGGTCGGTAAACATCGCGTACCGGCCCCAAACTTTGAACTCGATCCTGTTCCTCTGTAGATTAGGCATTGAGCGTCTCCATCAGGCCCGACGGGCTTTCCGTCAGACCGAACTCATCGTGGTAGTAGCGTGAATCCAAGTATAAAATACCGGTTCCCGCTTGCACTTCATGCACCGCACCGGCATTCTGCAAGCGTTCTAGCACTTGCGGGAACACATTGACCGTGAATTGTTGGGCCTGTTTCAAAAGGTCGAAATCCTTTTCGGGACCGGAAGAGGAAGACAACCCGTTGATGACTGCCTTGCTAACATCGGAGTGCGGAACGATCACACCTTGGGTTGGCGCATTGATTGCCTTGAAGGCTCTCTGGGCTGCCATGAATGACTGACGAAGGTAAATAGGCGGTGGCCTTCTGCCTACAGCCATGGAATTTTCGGCCAACATGTTTAGAAGCGTGTCATTCCTGCCGACTTCGCTGGCCGCCACGGGGTAGTCCATTTCTCTGGCGCGATCGAAGAAGTAATACTGGAAGTATTTGGACATGACTGACGGGCTCAGCAGCTCATTGGCGCCCAGTTGTGAGTTTCTCGCCAATTCATCCAGCACACGTTCCGCCGCCTCTTTGCCGGCGCGGATGTCTCTGAGTATCTCCGCCATATCCTCACTCGGATTAACCACATGCACTCGGCCCGGTGGCCGCCTCGCATGGCGGTTGCATCGTCCAGCAGCTTGCGCGATAGAGTCCAGGCCCGCTGTGAAACGGATCGCCGAGCCGAAATCGACATCAACGCCGGCCTCGATCAACTGGGTGCTCACGCAAAGGACTGGTTTGAATTCATTGAGATATTGGCGGATGATCTCCAATCGCTCTATTCGATGCGCAGGACACATGTTTGTGCTCAAGTGAAAAACATGCGCCGCCGCCGCACCTTTCCGGCAAAGCTCAAAGAGGGCCCGTGCAGCGGACTTCGTGTTGACAATTACAAGGCAACTGCCGCTTGATTTCATTTCAGCCAGCGCGAGCTCCGCCACTTCTTCATGCGTCCACCCCCCTGACTTGCGGCGATCCAGGACCTCAACACGTTGGAGATCGCTGAAGAGTCCACAGACATCCGGCATGATCTCCGCATCGGGCATCTTCAACCGGACGGCGCCTTTCTTCTCATCCACGCGATCAAGTAACGGCTGAGTGGCCGTACACAGCACCATGCTGCTGCCGCAGTGCTCGACGAGGAAGTTGATGGCGTTATTGAAAAGGTGCACACAGTTGATGGGGAGCGCCTGAATTTCATCGAAAATGATTACAGCGTTTGCAAAATTGTGCATCCGCCGCGCGTCGCGCGTTCCTGCACCAAATAGTGTCTCCAAGAATTGCACGCTGGTTGTGAATATGACCGGCGCATCCCAGTTTTCAGAGAGAATCTTGTTGCGCCAGGTCTGTTTGTCGGGCGTCAAATTAGAATGATGCTCTAATACTACACTTCCCGGCGAAACAGCTTCATCTGAGGGCTCCAAGATTTTGCGAACCTCTTTGGCATTCTGATCGATGATCGTGGTGAAGGGGACCACATAGAAGATGTGGTCCATTTTATGATCTTGGGCATGATGCAAAGCAAAACGCAGACTCGCGAGGGTCTTGCCGCCACCAGTTGGCACAGTGAGCGTGAAAATGCCCTTCTCCCGAGATGCGGCAGCCAGGCAATGATCGGAGATGCTCCGGCGCAGTTCATCAATCCGTTCCTGGTTATCGAAAGTCGCCAGTTTTCTTTCTAAGCGCGCGGCCAAGACCGACCAGCCTTCGTAATGATCGCGCAGGCGCTGCTTTGCGGTTATCGGCAGCTCGAAATCGGCTGTATTAACACGGTCGGCGTCGAGTAAACAACTGAAAAGAAATCTGGTTAGCAACCCAACCTTGAAGCGAACGATGGTTTCAGATTTCTCGTTTCCGTAAATCCTTTTGATGATTGTCCGGAAGGGTGAGACGAGATCTTCGGTGCGTACCAACTCTTCGTGTCGCTTGCGCACTTTTTGGTCTACCTTGCACCATGCTTCTTCTCGGTGCGATAATCCATCGGGCTTGTTCATCCTCTTTGAGAATTGATCGGTCCCTTGCACGCCGATGCAATCAATTAACCCAGAGTGATGTGAAGCAACACAAAGCGCCAGGATTTGGGCGACAATCTGGGCCAACTGACCGCGACGAGATAGTTCCAGCCAGAGCGTCTGCGCCCCGGCTGTCGAATGATCGACTTTACCTTTTTTGCTGGCTGCATTGACATAGTCATCATCCTTGTCCTGTTCTAGTAATCCGACGGCCGACCGTAGGTACTGTTGAAACTCCCGGCTATATTTGCCCAGGTCGTGCAGTAGGCCAATGAGTTCACCCGAAAAACCTAGCCCGATCTTTCCTGAAAAACAGCGTGCGAGTGATGAAACTTCGAGCAGGTGCTGGGCTAGATTCTGGCAATCACCATCTTTCCTGCGGTGCGCAATGAACTCGTCGGGACCTAATCCACCCATTAACCCTCCGCTAGCCGGACCTGTAGGCATGAAATACCCTTCGAACGAACATCACAAGTCTGCTACGAGGCTCAACTTGGCATTATCCTTTATGTGACCGCCAGAGTCTCGGTCGTGCTTTTCTTCCAGCCAGTGCGGCTCCCGCGCCGGAGTGCTCCACGGACTCCTGACTCCCAAGGAGCCTTTGCTGGAATTCAATTTGATATTTCCCCAGGTCATGCCACAGCCCTGCGCAGTATCCCCAGGATCGGGAATCAAAAGCCTCCGCGAAGCGGGCCGCAAGCCTGGCCACGTTCAAGAGATGCTCATTTAATTCCTGCCATTTTGTCGGAGGTTCACCTTCAAGGGAGTGTGCGTAGAACTTCTGTTCCGACATGAATGTGACCTGCGGCGAGTTGTGCCGACCACAAACTAAAAAACGCACACCAACTCACCTACGTAACTTGTCCTCGGTTACGCATGCGTAAATTATATATCTGGGGGATACTTCTTCGAAAATAAATTTGACGAGATTGTGTCTGGCTGGAGGACAACGCTATTTCAAGTAGGCGCTAGAAGTAAACCGATCCCTCTTGCTTAATCCAATCCATCGGACCTCGAAGCCTTTGTATCTTGGCCGACTCACGCTTGGATAATGCGATTCTGAAAAACAATCCGAAAGAAAGTCATTAACGTTTTCCAGCTCTTTTGTCTTATCACTATTTGCGGACTTGCGGTCGTCGGCGTTGAACGCCTCGACTCTCGACCCCCGACGCTTCGGATTCCTCCCCTGGCAGGGTATTATATTCAGATATTAACGTGTACGCATTTATTTGTCGAAAATGGCGTGTAGCTGGTGTGTGCGCTCTTAAGCCAATCAGGCGAGGTCGTTCGCAAGCAAGCACCAGGAAGGTGGGCTTTAGGTCAGGTAGCGCTCTTCCCTCTACAGACCCAGACTGAGGCCACGGGACTGCTTCTGCTTGTGGTCCTGTTGGCTAGGTTGCTCTCGGTGCTGCTCCTGCCGGTTCTCAATGGCCGCGCGCTTTGAGACTTCGCGGCTCAGTTCTTGGCTGAGGGATTGGGCGTTGTCAGTGTAAATCCTCGCGTCAAATCGAGCTCTTGATATCGCGACATAGGCAAACCGCGTATTCAGTAGCTTCTCATGGGCATTCGATGTGTCCACGTTGACGAGCACGCGGTCGGCCGTCAAGCCTTGGCTGCTATGACTTGTCACTACGTATCCGTAATCGAGGTGCGGATGTTTGTGCAATGACAGGGCCACCTCGCGCCCGGAATCGAGTTTGATTTTGAGTTTGCCATTGGCGCGAATTTCCTCAATTGTTCCAAGCTGGCGATTCGCGATGCGCGCGCTTCGGTAAGGGGCCGTAAACTGGATATTTCATCTTCAATGAGCTCACCCTGCGCGCCCCATTTTTGAGGCTTTCGAAAATCCCCCCCCCCAACACTTTGTCGATTTTCGGACTCCTTAGAAGTAGAGGGGGTATTTGCTTTCCAAGTGCCACACATCCCCCAAACTCGAACGCCAATCCGCGCGAACCGCGCAGCAGTAGAGCTGGTTGAGGGTATGCCTGCGAATTCTTTTGCTGAAACTCCAAATTTGTCGGTGAGGTTATCTCGCTTTTTCGGCTCTTTATATGTGACGGGCTTTTCCGGGCCGCAAAAGGCCGTGGGCTGTATCTCGGACGGTTCTTGATGTGTAGGACCTGGATTTTGGGCTCTCTGCGGTCAAAAGCCCGCCCATGCGGTTTTTGGAGCGACGAACTCTGTCTGTAACATTTTGCCGAATTTTGGGCTTCTTCTAAGTAGGGGGGATTTTTGCCGCGTTCGGGCTTGCTGCAAATTTTCCTGTAAGGTTTTGCGCATTTTTAGCCTTCTTCTTAGTGAAGG
>JAJYJL010000350.1:0-1422 GCA_021789565.1 Acidobacteriota bacterium | reverse complement strand
GAAAATCGCTCGCGCGAGAGGAGCCTGCTTGGCTAAAGAACAGAGAATTTTTGCTATCGGCCGGTTTGGGCCTTCAACATTTTGCCGGTTTTCAGCCTTCTTGTAAGTAGAGGGTCTTTATGACGCGCACCGCATTATCGGCGCCAGCCACCATGGGACGTTCGCCACTGATTGGGTCGCTTTGCGCAACCTATTCGCGCAATCGTGGCGGCCACGCGGTGTTCTGCCTTGCGCCAGCGGTGGCGTGTACGCTGCTTCGCAGCGGCAGATGCGCGGGTCGACCTTGCCGACCCGGACACACCACCCCTGGAAGGGTAGCCGTCGCTACCGCTCCGTTCGCGGCTGTCAACGCCTTCCCTTTCAAGGCGTTGACGGTAACGCCGGTCACATCTGGTGACAAAAGTTTTCGTTCGTTAACTTCAAGATACAAATCCATTTAGGAGAGAGACCCATGTACACCAAAAGGGCTGTTCTTACGAGGCATATCGGCTTCCGAGTTAGCGCCGAAGTCTTCCAACAAATTGAAACCCGGGCCCAACGTGGGGAACAGCAAGCCAATGTCTGGTGCCGAGAAAAGGTGATCGAGGCCGCAAAGCGCCCTCGCGTCAGCATCGTAGAGTTCGCGACTCTGGCTGAGATCGTAGCATCCCAAGACATTCTCATTGAATTGCTGTACGCGATCGTAAGCGAGGGGAAACCTACTCTAGAGAAGTTCCGCCAGATAACAGCGAGGGCGCACGCGGCCAAGAAGAAGGAGGCATGGAAGCTGATCGGCGAAACAGAGACCTATGCCCTGGCCAATTTTTCACCGGAGCCGACCAAGCAATCGGCCCCGGCAGCGAAGTGAAGAATCCTTATGTCTGGCGTGGGGGGTGGGAGCCATACAGTGTGGGCAGGACGGCGTGCGAGTCACTCGAGCAATTCATACAATTGCTACAGCAATCGTTCCACTCATTCTCAAACGAGCGGACCGCATGCATGACGGGCAACTTCATTGAGCAACAGCTTTCGATTTTTCCGATCTCATAAAGGAGCCTACATGGAGCAACTTGCAATTTTTGAGTTTCAGCCATCCACAACACCGAAACGAAACCGGACGGCAAAACGGGCCACAGCAGCGCCAGGGGCGGGGAGGCAAATCCAGGCGGCCAGCGCGCTCCTCGAAATGAACGCCCTCCTGACCAGCCGCGAGGCCGCCAAAGTTTTGAAGATCCATCCGAAGGTCCTGGAGCGGATGGCGAAGCGGCGGGAAATTCCGGCGCTCAAGGTGGGCAAGTTCTGGCGATACAGTTCGGCAGTACTGGACGCCTGGATCAAATCCAGACTAGTACTTAGTGACATAAAAGGCCGATATAACGTATACTGGGGGCATGCGACCAGCAACCCCCATTGAATTGGCTGTTGAAGAACGGCGAACTTTGG
>JAJYJL010000349.1 GCA_021789565.1 Acidobacteriota bacterium | reverse complement strand
TTCCGATCTAACCAGAACATTATCACCAATGGAAATTTTGAGGATCCTCTGCTGAATATGGGATTCGATTGGAGAATCCAGGATGTTCCGGGAGTTTACGCCGGTTTGGACACTGCCACGTTCCATTCCCCCGGCCATTCTCTTGCCGTACAGTTCACCGGAAATCGGAACCTGAACTATCACCAGATCTTTCAGTTTGTCAAAGTATTGCCGAATCACGAGTACCTGCTGAATGCCGTCATGAAGACCCAGGACATCACCAGCGACAGCGGGCCGTGCCTTGAAGTTGTAGATGCGTACGATCCGCGCGCGCTCGACAAATTCACTCCAGGGATGACAGGAACAAGCGGCGGCTGGAACCCGCTGAGTCTGGAGTTCAAGACAGGCCCCAAGACGCAACTGCTCCTGGTTCTCCTATTCCGCTCTCCCAGCAAAGCAGACGATAACACAGCCATCACCGGCAAGGTCTGGCTCGACGACGTCCAGATCACTTCCGCGACAGAGTAAACCGCGATCGCCTCAGCGCTTACAGGTCGTTCAGACAGGAAATCATTTGCGTAAAGTGGGGGCAATCGCCACGGGCCGGCAGCTTCATTACAGATGAGGGAACGCAGTCTGGCAGTCGTTTCCAAACGTGAAGGAATTGATCGTGAGCCCTGCGCGAGTGGGGAGCAATTCAACTTTGTGACTGCCGAACTTAGGGTTGGCGGTCAGGTAATACATCCGAGGTTCATGCACCTCGATGTATGAACGCCCGCGGGCGTCAAATTGAACGTCAACACCTTTATTCTGTGGTGTAAGGTCTTTTCCATCCTGGCGGATATAAACGCGCTCCGGGCGGCCGTGCTCAACGTTCATGACGGCATAGACTTCCCGCGCATGATAACGCATTTCCAGTTCGTCCTCGGAAGCGACGTCCCTTTTTTTCTTCCCGCGATAAATCATGCCGTTGCTCTGATCAGGATTGTGTCCGTCGTCGGTCGCCCATCGCCCTGAGACGGCAGCTCGTCCGTCTTCCACGTTGGCCGGAAGCGTATAATTCAGCGTTTTGCCTTTGCGATAGCCCTGCTGGTTGGAAAGGATTCCCCGGCCATGCCAGGAACCAACATACATCTCAGGTGTTGTCACGCCGCAGGATGCGGCAAAAGCATCATTCTCCGGAGAAATGGTATCGTTCGAAGGAAATTTCAGTCCCGGATGAGCTTCTCTCAAGAGCTGTTGGATGGCGCTCTCCAGCGCGCTGTCTCCGCCTTCTCCGGAACGATCGTAGCGGATATAACCCCTCGCGTCGATCAGGAAACGGTTTGGCCAGGTGGAATTGTGGTACGCGCGCCAGATCAAAAAGTGGTCGTCAACGACGACCGGGTAAGGTAGTCCAAAACGCCTGACCGCGGCCCTCACGTTGCTGACGCGATAGGCGATATCAAACTCCGGACAATGAACGCCGATAATTTCAAAGCCGTATTTGTGGTAACGCTCGTACCATATCTTGTTTTCCGCAAAGGTGCGGACGCAATTGATACAGGTATATTCCCAGAAATCGATCATCACTACTTTGCCCCGAAGGCCCGCCATAGTAAGTGGGGATGAATTGATCCACTCCACGCTTGGCTCCGTCTCCTGCATTCCGGGCGACGTATCGGCACCGGGTTGCGGGGGACGAATTCCTGTAGTGCCTCCCTCGACGGTGGGCGGGGGGAGCGACGGCGAGGAAATAAGAGGGCCACGCATCGGGATTGGGAATTCCGGCGCTCGCTCGTGCATTTTGATCAAAGCGGCGGAATTGAATTCCTGCGGCAAAAGCGCAGGGAGATCCACAATAGCTGCAGAAACGCAGCAGAACGCCGCAATCAAAACACAGCGAACCTTCAGACCGACACATCCCCTCAAGTGTCTCTTGTATTCAGACAAGAACGCCTCCGGCTTTCTGGCTGGCGCCGGTAAAATTCACGAAGGGTTCGCCCGTGACCCTTCTCTGCCGTTGACGATTATCATCCCCAAGCTTTCAGCGTTAAAATGCGTCCAGTGTAGAAACCTCAAGCCCGTCGCACCTATTGTACCGAATCCCCGGCGAAAAACCACGCAGCCCTAAAATTGTCCTTGGGTTCATTATCTGGCTGATGTTCACCGTCCCGCTGATTGCTGCTGTGGCCAGCGGTCTTTGTGTCTTCCAAGTGGTCGCGGCATCGCTCGGCGGCGCTGCACTCAGTCTGCTGTGCATACGGTTCCTTGCCTAAGCAAACATCACGCAGATCTGCAAAATAGTCTTGACCTGCTTGACAGAGTCGGATATTACGCTTGCCTGTAGGTTCAATATGAACAGGCGTGAATTTATCATCTCTGCGGCAGCGGCAGGCCTGCCTCGCGGGCTTGCAGCCGGCCCAACGGGCAGACGCATTGACCGGATGGCGCTCGTCAGGCGACATTGCCCGGTCCTGACCACTGCAAATATCCGGTCACCGTTGCAGGTCGGCAACGGAAACTTCGCCTTCACGGCGGACATCACAGGTCTTCAAACATTCGCAGGCGAGTACATAAAAGGCACGCCGCTGGGCACCCTTTCCAACTGGGCCTGGCACTCGTTTCCCAATCCTGAGCACTATGCGCTTCACGAGGTTATGCGGCCCTACAATTCGCACGGGCGGCAAGTCCCGTATGCCGATGGCGAGGAAGGACCAACAACCTCAGCGGCTGGCGATCGTATCAAAAAGGCGGAACAGTGGTTACGGCAGAACCCCCACCGCATCGACTTAGGACAGATAGGGTTTATTCTACGCAAATCCAGCGGCGGAAACGCCAGCCTCGATGACATCAACGGCATCCACCAGAGGCTGGACCTGCTGAGCGGCTGCCTTGCAAGCCGTTTCCAGTTCGAACAGCAGGCGGTGCAGGTCGCGACGGTCTGCCATCCGCGACACAGTATGCTCGCTGTTCGAATCAAGTCAGCTCTGATTGCAACCCATCAACTGGGCATCTTGATTGCGTTCCCTTACGCTTCTGGGGAGTGGCGAAACGAAGAGGACTGGAAATCGACCGATCCATATCAGACGAACATTACGCAAACGCGAAGCAGTGCGAACTTTGAATGTGTCTTGGATGCCACCCGTTTCTGGGTCTCCGCTGGCTGGTCAGGGAATGCGGCCTGGGCAAACTCTGGACCTCATCAATTCCATCTTTTTACGCCACACCGGAACGAACTTGACCTGGTTTTCATCTTCTCGCCAGAACCCCCTGACTCGGAGTTGCCGGGTTTCGAACAGGTTCGGACCGCCGCGGAACAATACTGGCAGGAATTCTGGCTGAGCGGAGGGGCCATCGATCTTTCAGCAAGCTCTGATCCGCGCGCCGGCGAATTGGAGCGACGGATTGTCCTATCGCAATATCTTACAGCCGTCAATTGCTCCGGTTCCATACCCCCGCAGGAGACCGGACTGGTAACTGACAGTTGGTACGGGAAATTTCATCTGGAAATGCACTGGTGGCACGCCGCGCACTTCGTCCTCTGGGGACGTTCGCCGCTGCTCGAGAGAAGCCTTCCGTGGTATGCCAGAATCCTCCCACGTGCAAGAGAAACTGCACGGCTTCAGGGCTATCGAGGCGCCCGCTGGCCGAAGATGGTTGGCCCTGACGGGCGGGAAACACCCGGCTCGATAAACCCGTTCATCATCTGGCAGCAACCCCATCCCATTTACTACGCGGAACTGCTCTACCATTCACGCCCGAATCGCGAGACCCTCTACCGCTACCGCGAAATCGTCCACGACACGGCAGAGTTCATGGCCAGCTTTGCGTGGCGCGACTCCGCGAGCCGCCTGTATGTTCTCGGTCCTCCGGTCGTCCCCGCTCAGGAATCCTATGGAAGGATGCGCGCCCGCGTGGTCAATCCCACCTTTGAGCTCGCTTACTGGCATTGGGCGCTTTCGATCGCGCAGAGATGGCGTGAACGCCTGGGGCAGAAACGCCAGTTGGAATGGGATGAAGTCATCGCAGGCATCTCACCGCCGCTCGTGCGCGACGGCATCTACGCGGCGATCGCAGTAGCCCCCTACACGCTGCGTGAGGACCATCCATCCCTGCTGTACGCCCTGGGCTTTGTCCCTGCGACGGCCGTTATACGCCCGGATACGATGCGACGCACCCTCCACGACGTGCTGGCGCATTGGGACTGGAATTCCACCTGGGGCTGGGATTACCCTGCCATGGCCATGACCGCTTCGCGACTGGAAGAACCCGAGAAGGCTGTGGATGTACTGATGATGGACGTCCCCAAGAATCATTATCTTCCCAACGGCCACTGCTACCAGCGGCCCAACCTTCCGCTTTACCTCCCGGCAAACGGAGGTCTGCTGTTTGCAACTGCCATGATGACCTCGGGCTGGAGCGGCGCTCCCCGCCGGCACACGCCCGGATTCCCCGGAAACGGCAAATGGAAAGTGCAATACGAAGGACTTCAACCAGCCCTTTGATCATGCAGACCGGACTGTTTTGGAAAAATTCAGACAAACGATGCGGGACAACACTTCCTTGGAAGAAATTCCCCATGAGGACTTGGGTAGGATCACAAGCCCGAAAAGATGTGCATCTGCCAAGAAGGCGTCGGTATTGATGGTAAGGATCCAACGAGTTAGAATTTTGAGATTAAAGGGTGAGCTGATCGCTCAGGCATCCGTAACAAGAACACATCTTGGGGAAAAGGTGTGACCAAAAACATGTTGGTGCATCTATCCATTGAGATGTAGGAATAGTTCTTGCCGAGGATTCAAGTGGACCCGAAACTTACTGGTGGAACTGAGCAAGTTGAACAAAGCGAACATCGATTAGAACATGCCGACGTCCCGTTTGGCGTTTATAAGCGCCAGCAGGCCCGGATTTCGCGGCGCCGGCTCTATCCGACGACTGCTTTTTACACTGTCTACGCCCTCGTGGTTCTGTTCTTCGCCATGCGCTCGTCCCATCCTGTGGTTGCAGTTATTTTTTATGCTGCCGGGGTGCCCATCTGGACGCTTGTGGAATATCTGTTCCACCGATTCGTACTCCACGGACGCTTCGCTCCAGGCAAAGGAATCATCCGCAATTTCCTGCACGAACGCCTGGACCCGCTCCATTGGGAACATCATGCGCGCCCGTTTGACGGGCATCACATTAATGGAGAGGTTCGCGATCTGCTGCCATTGTTCTTTGTGGCAGCGTCCGTGAGCTTTATTGCCTCGATCTTCACGCTGCCGGTCTTGCTGGCAAGTGTGGTGCAGTGCTACGTGATTGAGGAATGGGTGCATCATTGCGTGCATTTCTATAACTTCCGGAGCCCCTACTTCCGATATATCAAACGGCACCACTTTTACCACCACAGCCCGAAGGGAATGGAAGAGGGCTACGGCCTCACCAACGGATTCTGGGACATTGTTTTCAAGACGCGCTATCCAGCGCCGGTGCGCGAAGCACTTTATCACCGGAAACGCGCCCAGTTCTTCAAATCAAAGGCAAGATGTTCACACGGCGCTACAACCGGACTGCGAGCATGAGCTCTCATTTCTACTCGCTCATCACCGGGGGATCAAGCGGCATAGGGGAATGCTTTGCCCGCGCGCTTGCCGCACAAGGCAGCAATGTTCTCCTTGTCGCCCGCTCAACCGACAAACTGGAGGCGCTTGCAAACGAACTCAAAGCCCGGCACAAGGTTCTTGCTGAACCCTTGAGCATGGATTTGAGCGAGGCCGGTGCTGGCGAGCGTCTCGCCCAGTTCGTCAAGCAGCGTGGGGTTGAGATCGATCTCCTCATCAACAATGCCGGCTTGGGGGCGCGGGGAATTTTTTGGACCCTTCCTCTCCACCAGCAATCGGCAATGATGCGCTTGCAAATCGAGGCGCTGATGGAATTGACTTTTCATCTGTTGCCAGGGATGATTGAGCGGCGCCACGGCGGGATCATCAACGTTTCGTCAATGACGGCCTTTCAACCGATCCCCTTTGCAACTGTATACGCAGCCACCAAGGCTTTTATGAACAGCTTTTCGATGGCGCTTCGAGAAGAGTTGAAGCCTTACAACCTGGCGGTGGTGACGTTGTGCCCCGGAGGCACTCGAACCAATTTTGTGAATATCGGCGCGCGCCAGGGACGGCATAGATTTCCGGGTGGTCCACAACCTCCGGAGGAAGTGGTGGACGAGGCGCTCAAGCAACTCCAGCGTGGCGGCGGACTGGTGGTGCCGCGTTTTGTGAACAAGGCAAGCGTTTTTTCTCAGCGGTTCTTGCCGCGCGGCACGGTTGCTAAACTCCTGGCAAAGATGAGCAAACCGTGACTGGAATCAAGTCTGATTGCCATCACGGGACGTCACACCCGAATCATTAACAGGTGCGAGCGGGAATGAACAGTGACAATATGTCCCCTGAAAGCAAGTAGGCAATGGATTTGAGGTCCATGCATCATGAACGAAATGGAAAACAGAGTTTCCTGGCTGCACCGGTTTGGAAGTCTCATTTCCGTCATGACATTCCTCTTGTACATGACGGGGATTCTGGTCTCAGAGTCATGGGGAGGCTTATTCCCTCCCCACTGGTCAGAATTGGGGTCCAGCGGCCGACTATCCTCTGACCCTGCCGGCAAGTACGTGCATATTTATCAATTTCTCGCCATAGTGACCACTATTTTGACTGTAATGCTCGTGCTGTGGATCTGGAAAAGCAAATCCCATCGGTACCTGAAAACCTTGGGTGGTATAACCGTCGGAGTCCTTGTTGCTATGGGACTTATGGTTTTAGGGCCCACGTTCAAACTGTCGCCCACGACTGTGTCATTTTGGTACACGTGTGGGATTCAGGTCTTATTCTGCATGACGGTGTGCCTGGCATTGTTTACACGCACAGACTGGCAATGGAACGAACTCAAGACGTCCGACCTCGCAACTCCATCCCTAAGGCAGATTCTGCTTTTCATGACCGTAGCAGTTTTCGTGCAGATGCTTCTTGACGAAGGTCTTCGTAAGGAAGTGGCGGGAATGGGGCCGCATCTTGTGCTCGGGATTGCCGTGACTGTCTGCTCCTTGTGGGTGCTGGAAATGGCGCTGACCAAGTTCTCGCATCTGCGCGCCTTCAAGATTTCAGCGGTGTTCCTCGCAGAAGTTGCCTGCTTGCAGCTTTTCCTGGGAATCATCGCTTACAGTATGGAACTCAACGCCCACGCCGTTCCGGGCCCCCAGCCAGGACTCATAGTAATGAAAGTTACGGTTGGCGCGGTCGGCGCGCTTGTACTGGCAACGAGCCTGTTTGTCACCTGCCAGGGATTCAAGTATTTCGCGCCTGCGGGAAACTCTGGCACATCGGCAGTGATAAGTGGTCGTGTGTAGGAAGAACCGCAGAAGAACTGATCAAAGTCCCGGAGCGCGCTGTCCACCAACCGGCTCAGAATAATTGCACATTCATTTGGGTTGCCTTTGACGGACGCTCACGTGCATCGTGACATAACACGCGCGGTGTATGATAAGAATAGCAATCGCATAGGGGGCAGTAAGAGACCCATTATTCAGATTCATCTCCGCCCGACAGGAAGGAAGCTTGCCCGCAAGAAT
>JAJYJL010000348.1 GCA_021789565.1 Acidobacteriota bacterium | reverse complement strand
CGATCTCAGCACGCTCAGTCCGCTGCTGTATGTGGCGTCTTCGAACATGCCCTTTCCCATGTTGCGGAACAGCGGAAAAGTTTCATTGGAAAGATCGGTGACGAAAATGTCCGGGAGACCGTCATTGTTGTAATCGCGGAAATCCACCCCCATGTTGGAGACGGGCTCGCCGTTGTTCAGCAACGCGGCCCCGGCGAACAGCCCCACCTCCTCAAAGGTTCCGTCACCGCGATTGTGGTAAAGGTAGTTGGCCATGTTGTCGTTCGTGATGTAGACGTCGATGTGGCCATCGTTGTCGTAATCGGCGAATCCAACGGCCATGCCCCGGCCGGCGTGCTTTCCAAATCCGGACGGGTCTGTGACGTCTTCAAAGGTGCCGTCTCTGCGGTTCCGATAGAGCGTGCAAGTCAGGCCCTCATAATATTTAGGGTGGCAGTAGGTCCTCAGATTTCTCGATCGGTCGCCGCAGAACCGGTTGTTCTGCAGAGAAAACTTGGAGTAATTCACCACCAACAAATCAAGCCAGCCGTCGTTGTCATAATCAAACCATCCGCCGCCCACGGCCCACTTGTCACTCTTAATGCCCGCATGTTTTGTAACATCTTCAAACGTGCCATCGCCACGGTTCCGGTAGAGGATGTTGTGGAACACTCCGGCGACAAACAAGTCTGGGTGGCCATCGTTGTTGTAATCAGCCGCGGCCGCACCCATCGAATAGCCGGCTCCCTCAAGCCCCGCCTGCCTGGTGACGTCGGTGAACTTCATTCCACCTTCGTTGCGGAAGAGGCGATTGAAGTATTTGGGATCGTCCTTTTCCATCGATGGAAGGGCGGCCCCGTTAGTGAAAAAGATATCGGGCAGGCCGTCGTTGTTGTAATCGAACAATGCCAGACCGCCGGCCATGGTTTCGATCAGATGCTTCTCTGGCGTGGGACTGTTTTCTACCGCGAAATGAACACCGCCCGAAGCGGCGATGTTGCGGAAGCGGATGAGATCTACCTGGGGACTGACCTCGCCGGCAAGTCCGTACTTGTTGGAAAGCAAAGGAAGGCAGAGACCCGCACCTGCCCTCAGCAAATCGCGTCTGGTCAGTTTACCGCCCATTACCAGACGTCTTTCCCCTCTTTGCGCATGGGACTATCTTGCCACTTCATAAGAAAATCGGTCAAGATCGCGCGTTGCTATGGGAGTCCGGCAGTCGAGCTTTGGGTTTGACTTTTTCGGTGGTCCAGCCTGAAAATCTTTCTATGAGCAGGCAGGTTATGGCAGCCACACTGCTTAGCCTGTGGCTGGTCCTATTTCCGTTCGTTGAAGCCAAGGGCTCGTTGCCACCCATCCCGAATGTTAAGGCTGATACCTTTCCACCTGAAACGCGGGCTCAAGTTCAGCGGGCCTACAAAGCCGCGCTGAAGAACCCAAGCGATCCCGAGGCCGTAGGAAAGCTATGTATGCTGCTGGACCTTTACCACCGGTCCGGAGATGCAGTCCAGTGCTATCAGCGTGCTCATCTCTTGCAGCCGCGCGAGTTTCGGTGGCTGTACTATCTGGGCTCGCTCCGCGTTAATCAAAAGCAGAATGTTCAAGCTATCATTGCCTTGAGACAGGCTCTTGTGCTCAAGCCTCACTATGTCGCCGCTGAATTGGATCTTGCCCTGGCGCTGCTCAGTTTGCGCAAAGAGCCCGAAAGCGAACGAGTTTACAAGAACGTCCTCGCAACCTGGCCGGAATCGGCGGAAGCATATTTTGGCCTGGGCAGAATTTATGCGAACGAAGGAAAAATGAGCAAGGCGATGAAGTGCTTCCAGCGTGCGTGCACATTATTCCCATATTACGGAGCGGCGCATTATGCCCTGGCCAGAGTTTACCAGCAACAGGGTCATGCGGATGAAGCGAAGCAGGAACTCCGGCTCTATGCGCAGCATTCAAACCTGCTGCCTCCTGTTCCGGACCCGCTGCGCGACGCGATGTGGGCGCTCAACCGTGATGCAAATTCTCATCTCGATCGAGGAGTTGTACTGGCCCAGGCCGGACATTTAGAGGCGGCCGTCCAAGAGCAGGAAGAAGCTGTGCGGCTTGACCCAAGCCTCGTGATGGCTCATTCGAATCTCATTATTCTTTACGGGAGGTTGGGAATGGCAGCGAAGGCGAAGCACCAGTACCAGGAAGTTGCCAGCCTGGCCCCGAACTCGTTTCCACAAGCTCGCTATAACTACGGCATTATCCTTCTGGATCAACAGCAGTATCAGGAAGCCGAGCAGGTGTTCAAGGATGCCCTGCGGATTCGATCTGACTATCCCGAAGCGCACCTTGATCTCGGCCTGGCATTTGAAGGACAAGGACATTTGAGTCAGGCACTCACCGAGTTCAGGGAAGCCTTACAGGAAAAGCCCGGTTATCCCGAGGCACATTTCCAGATAGGGAAAATCTTGGTGAATGAGGAAAAGTATGCTGAGGCGATTCACCACTTTCATGAAGCCCTCAGTGAGGATTCGCGGGCTCCGGTTTACCTATATGCTTTGGGTGCCACCTATGGGCGAGCAGGCGACCGCCAGAGTGCGCTGCGCTATCTAAATATGGCGCACGCTCAAGCCCTTGCTCAACATCAGGAAACGCTGGCAGCGAATATTGAACGGGACATGAAGGCTCTGGGCAAAAACCCACCTCGCGATCAGCCTGCCGGCAATCTCTCAACTCGCTGAACAGTTGCGAGTTTTGCAAAGCAGAACAATATACAACTTCCCGGCGCTTGAACCACCTTTCTGACCGGGCGTGCCAACTTTCAACAGTCCGACGCAGGATGGGTCCAGGCAGCAGAGGGGCAGGGATTGGCTGCTGAACTTCCTTTGTCAGTGTTCCGTTGCCGGCACAGCACTTTTGAGGTATCTGCTATGCGGGCCGAACCTCATGGCCAGCGGGCCGCTTGTCCCGATGACGGCGCGCAGAAAATCTCGACGAGAATGTTTGTGATCCAATGAATCCCCCGATACATCAGTTCTCCCTGTAGCTTCGTGATGTTGCGGTAAGCCAATGCCCGATCCGACCTTGGTCAGGTTCTTTGCGCCCCTCCTGCAAGAGAGACGTGGAGCGAGCATGCGTAACAAGCAAGCTCTTGAATGCCTGGGCGCCCTCGTAGCAACAATCATCGCTGATATATAATGCCACTGAACATGATTACGTTATGATCGCCCTGGCTTTCCGTTAGGGTGCTTCAATCTTAAACCCGGGACGCCGCGCCACAGCGCGCTTTTCCTGGCAGGAGCATGCTGAATGCGAAACATCCGTGTTGCCTCGGTTCAATTTGAACACGCTGCCGGCGACAAGCGAGCCAACCTGGACAAGATCCGCCGATTTGTCGAGCGGGCCGCGGGTGAGCAGGTTGAACTTATCCTCTTCCCGGAGTGCTGCATTACGGGCTACTGGTTTCTTCGCCATCTTTCCCGCCCGGAGCTTGCTGCGCTGGCTGAACCGGTTTTTGACGGGACGTCAACGCAGGAACTGATGGCCCTGTCGAAACAGTACGGGATGACCGTCGGCGCGGGCCTTGTGGAAGTGGCTGAGGATGGCTCACTTTATAACACCTACGTGGTTGCCATGCCTGACGGCACGGCGCGCCGCCACCGCAAGCTCCATGCTTTTATTAGTGAGCACATATCCAGCGGTTCAGAATACACTGTCTTTGATACCCCGCATGGATTCCGGGCAGGCTTGCTGATCTGTTATGACAACAACCTGGTTGAAAACGTCCGCATCACGGCCCTCAAAGGCGCCGAGGTCCTCCTTGCTCCGCACCAGACCGGCGGCTGCCGGACGCGAAACCCGCATCGGATGGGCATTATTGACCGGCAGCTCTGGGACAACCGCGCGCAGGATCCGGAGGCGATCGAGCAGGAGTTTCGAGGCCCCAAAGGCCGCGAGTGGCTGATGCGCTGGCTTCCCAGCCGCGCTCACGATAATGGCATGTTCCTGATTTTCAGCAACGGCGTGGGTGTTGACGACGACGAGGTCCGAACCGGCAACTCCATGATCCTCGATCCTCACGGGCGGATTCTGGTTGAGACCTGCAAGGCGGGCGATGACATGGTCATCGCCGAACTGGATGCTTCGCTGATAGCGGCAAGCGGCGGGCAGGACTATCTGAAGGCCAGGAGGCCTGACCTTTATGGCCCGCTGACCGAAAAAACCGGTCGCGAACAAGATGCTCGAAGCCTGAAATTTAAAGAGTAGAAGCTCGTAGTGGGCGGGCGATGTGGCTTTGCCTGAAGCCTAGATTTCATGCGACATGGCCAAAGGTTCCAGCGCCAGACCGCCTTTGTTCTCAATCGTGACCGTGTAGCCCGCGGGAACATCGAGCTGGTAGGCAAGTTTTCCGTTCTGTTTCTTCCATCGCAGCGAGACCGCCCCTTCCGGGACAGGCACCCGCCCTTCGCACGAACTCAGTTCCGCGTCTGTAAACCGCAGATGAACCTGCTTCTTTACCCAATCGACCTGGTAGAGCCCCAGAACATCGCGATAGAGCACGTTGACAATGTGCGACGCAAAGCCATGATCGAGGCTGGCCCGTGTATCAATGTTCTCCCACAGAGTTCCGGTACGCTCGGCCATGTATAACAGATATTCCCTGGATTCGTCGATCAACTGCTGGCACGATCCGTAACGCGACAGAAGCTCAAGCCGCAGGATGTTGCCAATGAAGGCATTGGAAGCGGGGACGTCCGGGTAGCGCTGCGTCTTTTTGCGGGAGGGTCCGAAGTCCTTGACCAGAACATCCCAGAGCTTGCTGCAAGTGACGGGCGAGGCCGTGCCAAGGTAGAAGGCATAATACTGGCAGGTCTCGGTGCGGTTGCGCGTCGGGACCAGCTTCCCGCCTTTCCGGACCGCGTTATCCACAAAAAACTGGCCGTCGAAGGACTGCTTCCGGATGGCTTCGCGCACCGCTCCAGCCTGCTCCACCCATGCCGGAATTTCATACATTTTCCCCGCGGCCTCCAGCGCCGCCGCGTAAAGCATATTGGTGGGATAGTTGACGTCCTGCGTGTAATCGTTTGCCGCGGACCATTCGATGAAGACCCACCCTTTCAGACTTTCCAGCAAGCCGTCCTGGTTCAGGAAGGGCCGAAAATACTCGAACAATTTGACGATCTTGGGCCGCAGTGCGGCAATCATTTTGCAGTTGCCGCTGCGCCCGAGATATTCCTGCAACTGCAGAATGAACCACAACGCCCAGTTGGGGATGAACTGCCCATTGTAGTGGTCGGCGGGATAACACATGGGCAGCATTCCCTCCGGCAAATGGGCAAAGCTTTTGGGTAGAAGGAAGTTCTGAAAGAACACATCCTCCACAGTTGAGCCGCCGCTCAGCCGGTGTTCCACGCGCGACGTAAAGTAGCTGTCGCAGAGCCAGCCTGCGCGCTCGCGCGAAGGGCAGTCCATAAAAAGGTCGACGGAATTTTGCCGAAAAGTTTCCCGGCCTGCGGCAAAAAGCAGGTTCAGGCCTTCGTCGCTGGAATCAAAATGCGCCGTCCAGACGGTTGGATTCACGTACTCACGAAGGTAAATTTGCGAAATCTCGCAGTCGCCTTCCAACGCCAGGAATTTGAGAAATCGGAGCGTGTAAGGTTCAAACGACTCCAGGCGGTAGTCGCCCGGACCCAATTCATAGGCAATGATGTTGACCGTTTCCAGCCGTTTGAAATCGATATCGCCGTTCACCAGCATCTCGTCGAAAGTCAGGTATAGACGGGTTGATGTGCGCGCCTTGACCCGCGCGCCAATAAAGCCGGTCAGGTCGGTCCCAAAATCGAAGATGTGAAAGGTCTTTGCTGAAAGCGGGAAAGATGATATCCAGGAGTAGGGTTCATTCAGCTTTGTGGTGTCGCTGTTTGCAACGCGTTGCAAATCAAAGGATGGGACCACCGCAATCTGCTTTTCGGTAAAGCCCAGCAGCTCCGGCCCGATGTCCGTCATAAAGCGCGGCTTCCACAACTTGTCAACGGGTGCTGATGCAGTGACGCTTCCTTGCATGATGCACAACTCGGGTTGCCGGCGGTTGAATTGTGGGTAGGGCACACGGCGGGGAATGAGCTGCTTTTCGCCTGAAACGCTGCAAACCTCCGGGCGGAATTCTTGTTTCGGATCGCTCCGCCAGTCATCGACGCCAGACCGAAGATGGTAAACCTCGCTGAAGGCACGCTGGAAGGAATATCGCTCGACTTTTTGCACTCGATGGGAAAGCATTTTCGCTTCGAAGGGCTTTGCATTGTTGCCGGTCGCGGCAAGAATTTCCGACCCCGCTGCAATCTCTGCCTGAAGAAAAGACGGCTGGTTCAAGATGTAAAAGCTGTTGATGTTATATCCTGCGACTTCAATGGCCACCAGGTTGGTTCCCGGCGAGAGGTCTCGAGTGATGTCCCACTCATCCACACGGTAGTCGCCATGAGGGCCGCGCGCCGGGCCATAGCCCTTGAACTCCCCATTCACGAAAAACCGGTACAGCGTAGAGGCGGCCGCTCGCAAAAACACCGGCTCCCCGCGCGGCGGCTCGAGGACCGTTCGAAATCCGACGGACAGATTCATTTCAGTTTCCCGGCCTTTGGGCCATACGGGCTTCGCGATCTGAAAGAAGGCGTGGGCTGCCGCCGCGGGGCCGGCCGAAGTTCCAGGCACAACATCTTTGGCGAGAGAAACCCTTCCGCCCCGGACGAGTAAAGAACTTCCGCATAGTGCCAACAGTTGTCTGCGATTCATGAATTCCTGCCTTCAATGTGCGGGGTGAACTGGCATCGCTTTGCAAAGAACGCAAAATGCAAACCCGTTATATCAAATCGCAGCAGCATCTGCATCTTGCCGGGACGAGTCCCCATTTCAGCCGACCGGAGGCCTTTCAATGTTCGTGACGGTGCAGGTGCGAATGGGTGTGGACCTCGCCCGTCTTGTGCACGTGGAGATGCGAGTGCATCAGGCCTGTGGTTTTCAGCAGCGTGGCGTCGCTCAGGATTTCCGCCGGCGTGCCGGCGCCTGCGATACGCCCTTCGTGAAAAACAAAGCATTCATCGGCGATGTCTTCCACGATGTCGAGATCGTGCGTTGTGGTAATGACGGTCTTGCCGCCGCCTCTGGCCTGCACCAGGAAATCGATCATGTGGCTGGCGCTTTTGGGATCAAGTGCTGCCGTGGGCTCGTCGAGCAGGAGGATTTCCGGGTCCAGAATAAGCACCGAAGCCAGCGCTACTCGCTTCTTCTCGCCCATCGAGAGATGATGCGGCGAACGGTCCTTCAGATGGGTAATCTCCAGCATCTCGAGGGTTTCGGCAATTTTCCTGCGGACCTGATCGGCCGGCCATCGAAGCTGCAGCGGCCCGAAGGCCACCTCGTCAAAAACCGTGGGTGAAAAGAGCTGAACGTCGGGATTCTGGAAGACGAGTCCGACGCGGCGGCGGAAATCCAGTCCAAAGCCATCGTTCTGGATGCTTTCTTCGGTCAACGGTTTGCCACAGAAACGGACCGTCCCTTCGTCCGGGAAGCAGAGCCCATCCAGAATGCGCAGCAGGGTGGATTTGCCGGAGCCG
>JAJYJL010000347.1 GCA_021789565.1 Acidobacteriota bacterium | reverse complement strand
GCCGGGCGTCATCAAAATTGTCCATCAGGAGACTCTGCATAAGCGCGGATATACGAGTATGCGTATCCCAGAACGTATCGCGCAGCGTGTTCACCGCCGCTTGCAGGGGCTGGTGTAGCCACAGAAAGATTGAGTATTCCCCTCAATTTCGCATTGACGGGAGTTAGCGCGGTACGATGAACCACCACGGAGATGGATCGTCCATACCGCCTTTGCTGCGTGTTACTCTTCCTTGGGCTTCGAGCCGTTCAAAACTATCGGCCACCTGGTCTTGATTTAATTTAAGGAATTCTGCCATTTCGTCTGACTTGACAGGTCGAATACCCGCACCAGTCATTGGCCGCGGTCCTTTCCATAACGCTGGATCTGCCATTGCCGTCAAGACTCGAGAATCAATCTTCTGTTCGTTCTTTTCCTGCCGTTCTTGTTTCCAAGCATTCCGGTTTGGGTAGAACCAAACAAAGATGCCACCCGTAACGTTGCCAAACAGCCAACTACAAAGGGATATGCCCCAATGAGACAGGACATAATGCCACAATTTTGCCATGCGGAAATTGTAGTTTGTCTGCCCGATTTGCCCTGTAAAATTGGTAAGGTAGGCGTCGGTAGGGTACAGCACTCCCCTCTCTCTTCTTCATCCGTGAGACGGGCCAAAGTCATTCGCGGAGTTCGCTGAGATTTTTGTACAGCGTTTGTACAGTAGACTTGGCAATCATGGTTTTCGGTGATTTTGTGGCAAACGTAAAATCAGCAAGTTACCTATAATCAATACTTGCCATCGGTTCGACTCCCGCCGCCTCCACCATAAGGTAATTGATTATGCGTGAGTTATTTTGATCGCAACTCATGTCTCATCAAGCTATATGATTTTTAATCAATGACTTAAACCTTTCCGATATACTTATTGCCACTTGCCATGCCTCAAGCTGGAAAGTCCGCAGCATCGGGCCCGCATATCGAACGGGCTTTTGCAAATCTGCGCCACGACTTGCGGACATTCCTGAATGCCATCCTTGGCTACACTGCACTTTGGGTCGAAGATCCGCCTGCGGACTCGGCGCCCCGGATTGCGGAAACCCTCGCCGATATACACGCCCAAGGCGAGTGGCTTCTGCGGCAGGTGAATGAGTTGATGGCCCCTTCCCACCTCGCCGATCCAGCTTACACTGCCGGTTTAGCTGAACGGATGCGGAACGTTCTGAACACACGCATACAAGCTGTAATCGCAAGCACAGAGGGTCTGCGCGCTGCAATAAGTACCGGCCCGCAAGAACTGGTAGCGGACCTTGCCAAAGTGCAAACGGCAGCGGAAGCCTTGTTGACCATGTTGAAAGGCGTAGAGAGCGTTGTTGGCGACAGCTACCTTGTGGCAGAGCAATCCCTAACGCAAGCGAACGCGCGGGTTAAGAATGGGGCTGGCAGTCGTGTGCTGGTGGTCGATGATAACGATGTGAACCGTGACGTGCTTTCTCGGCGCCTGCAACGCGAAGGCTATGCCGTCAGCTTGGCAGAGGACGGATCGAGGGCACTGGCAATGCTCGAAGCGGAATCCTTTGACCTGGTACTGCTCGACATTATGATGCCGCTAATGAACGGCTACGAGGTGCTTCAGCGAATACGAAGCGAGACACGCTGGTTCGACCTGCCGGTGATCATGATTTCTTCTGTCGACGAAATGGACAGCATTGTGCGCTGCATCGAGATGGGCGCAGATGATTACCTGCCGAAGCCCTTCAATCCCGTTTTGCTGAGGGCCCGGGTGGGCGCCTACCTGGAAAAGAAGCGCCTGCGCGAGGAACGTGCTGCAAAGCAGAAAGCTGAAGCGGAACGGTTGCGCTGGGAACTCGACATGGCAGGCCGCGTTCAGCAGCGGCTCCTTCCGGTGCAGTTCCCGCAGATAGCGGGGTTCGATCTCGCGGGCACTTGCCTGCCTGCGCGAAGCGTAGGCGGAGATTATTTCGATTTCCTGGTGCTGGACGACTTCCACTTGGGGCTGGTCATGGCGGATGTTCAGGGCAAGGGGATACCGGCGGCGCTGGTGATGGCCACCCTGGTGGCCTCGTTGCGAAGCCAGGCGCGGCCGTCGATCAGAAACCTTGCGCGGCTGATGAGGGTCCTCAACCTGCAGATACATGACTGGACAGAAACAGGCAAATTCGTTTCGCTCTTCTACGCCTGCCTGGACCTGCGCAATCGGCAGCTCCGATATGTAAACGCCGGCCATCTGATGCCACTGCTGGTGCGCGGCGCAAAGCGAGAGATTGTCACCGTTCCCGATGTGGGTGGCCCCGTATTAGGTGTGCTGCCGGAGGCGGCATTTGAAGAAGGCGCAGTGCAACTGGAGACGGGCGACGTTCTGGTGGCTTACACAGACGGCGTTACTGAAGCCTTCAATGCACAGGATGAAGAATTTGGGGATGAACGACTGGTCAGCTCTGTCTTACGAAACCTCGAGCAGTCGTCGGCTGATATCTGCACATCGGTAGCCGACTCAGTGCGCGCCTGGAGCGTGGGGGTTCCCCAGTCGGATGACATCACGCTTTCGGTGGTGAAATTTCACTGAGTCGGCAATTACGGCGCGACGCTGCGCTTCAGCAGCGTCTCCATTTTCTCCAGCAGGCGCGGCAGGTCGATGGGTTTTGTTTCATACTCGTCGCAGCCGGCTTCCATGGCCGCTTCGCGATCGCCGCTCATGGCGTGAGAAGTGAGGGCGATGATGGGGAGGCCGCGAGTCTCTGGCGATGACTTAAGTTGGCGGGCCGCCTCCCAGCCATCCAACACAGGCAGGCTCATGTCCATCAAGATCAGGTCGGGAGAGTCAGCGATTGATCTTCGCAGTCCTTCGGCGCCATCAACTGCCAGCACCACTTCATAGCCTCTGCGCAGCAGTCGCCGGGAGAGCATATCGCGGTTCATCTCGTTGTCCTCGACTAACAGAATCCTGGCCATCGTTCCCGCTCCTTCATGTATGCGCTTGTTTTACATTCTTGCGCCGCAGGCAGGTTTGCAGCAGGGCCTGAATCTCATGCATCAACTGCTCGCGAGCATAGGCGCCCTTCTGCACGATCTTCTCCACGTAACCGTTGAGGCGGAGATGATCTTCGTCGCTCAGGTCCTTGGCGGTCACCACGAGGATGGGAGTGGAGCGCGCGAGGTCGTGCTTGTGCCAGTGCTCGACGAATTCAAACCCATCCATCTGCGGCATCATCAAGTCCAGCAGGATGACACTCGCCTGGTTCCGGGAAAGCCAATCCAGCGCTTCCCGACCGTTGCACGCTTCGGCCACGTCCCACTTTTCGCGCTCCAGCATGCGGCGCAGCATCTCCCGTGTGGCAGCGTCATCCTCTACTACCAGCACAGTCCCCGCTAACGGCGCCCGCCGGTAATTCTCCAGGACCGACAGCAGCCGGTTCCGGTCGACCGGCTTGGTAAGATACTCGGCGGCGCCAAGGGCGTATCCCAGGTTCATACTATCGACCATCGTCAGCATGATTACTGGGATGTCGGCCAACCCGGGATCGAATTTCAACGCCTTGAGGACTGCCCAGCCGTCCATGCCCGGCATCATGACATCCAGTGTGATGGCATCCGGGTGCAACGCTCTAGCCAAGCGGAGACCTTCGGGTCCGCTGGCGGCAGTGATGACACTAAAGCCTTCCTTGCTGAGGAAGCGCTGCATCAGGTCGCGCGCCGCAGGTTCGTCATCGATCACCAGCAACCGCGTTCCGCTGCCGAAGACCTCCGGCAAAGGCGCTCTGGTCACCTCTGTCCTTTCAGTTTCCCGTCCGGCTGCGATATTTACAGGCAGCCGCATGCGGAAGATTGTTCCTGCGCCGGGGGTGCTCTCGACCGAGATTTCACCGCCCATCATGTTGCAAAAGCTTTGTGTGATGGAGAGCCCAAGGCCTGTGCCGCCGAATTGACGTGAAGTGTTGGCCTCCGCCTGGGTAAACGGCTGGAAGATTCGGGCCATCTGCTCCGGTGTCATGCCGATACCGGTGTCGCGAACACTGAAGGTGACCCAGTCACTCTTATCCCCTTGTGGAGCCGCTTCGCGCGTCACCTCCAGGTGGATTGTTCCCCGCTCGGTGAACTTGCACGCATTGCTGAGCAGGTTGAGCACCGATTGCCGCAGCTTAGTCAGGTCCGTGCATATGCGGCCGACTGACTCGTCGCAGCGAACTTGAAGCTGATTGGCGTTCTTTGCCAACAGCGGCTGGACAACTGCGACCACATCCTGGATCATGCCGGCAACGTCAAATGTCTCCAGGTACAACTCCATCTTGCCGGCCTCGATCTTGGAGAGGTCCAGGACGCTGTTGATCAACTCAAGCAGATGCCGACCGGCGGATTGGATCTTCTTTAGATCGAGGACAAAATCGGCTTGGCCGACATCCTCGGCTTCCTCCTGGAGCATTTCGCTGTAGCCGATGATGGCGTTGAGCGGCGTTCGGAGTTCGTGGCTCATATTGGCGAGGAAGGTGCTTTTGGCGCGGTTGGCGGCATCGGCAGCTTTCGTCGCCTGCCGCAGCTTTTCCATGATGCGCTGGCGTTCAATGACCCCGGCCAGAACGTCGGCTGCGCCACGCAAGAACGCCGCTTTGGCTGCGTCATGCCGGTGTCCAGCATTCACATGAACAGTTAGCACGCCCAGCAGGACCTCCGAGGAAACCAGCGGGACACAGTAACCGCCGTGGAGTTCCTGTTGCTGGGTCATTTCGGGAGGGGCAAGTTCCTCGACGAAGATCGGTTCCCGTACCGCCGCAGCAGAGCCGCAGAGGCAATGTCCGAAGCGTACGCGCCCGCACGCACTCTGCAGTTCTGCAGGTAAACTGTGTTGCGCCTTCATCACCAGCGTTTCGGGTTCGTCCTCAACGAGCAGGATGGCCGCCTGGCCCCGCGCATCGAGCCATGGAGTGGAAAGCACAAGATCGAGTGCGCGGTTCAACATCTCGTTTTGCGGCAGGTCCGTCAGCGAGAGGCCCAGCAGCGCGTTGAGCGCGCTTTCCATGGCCGCCTTTTCTTCCAGGCGCCGCTGCACCTGCTCCATCTTTTCGAATTGCTCGACAACCAATTGCGCTGTGATTCCGGCGGCGCGGCGCGAAACCCGCACCTCTTCCATGAGCAGTTCTTTCTCGTCCCGCTCCTGGTGATCCGCCGTCATGAGGTGCCTCCGGCACAGTCGCCCATTGCAAGCTCAAGTGCGAGTGCGGCGGCCGAATCAAGGGCCTTCCCGTCTGCCTGTCTTTCAATGCCCACGATTACAATTTGCGGCAGCGGGGCCTCCCGCACCGCAGGCAGCAAACGCAGCAAATAAGGGAGCCCGCCTGCATGGTCATATGAATCCGCTGCGCCTGCTGCGGCGTCTTGCGCATCGAGGATGACCACCTGGCCGGGACGCGCAAAGCCCTCTACCTGATCGACGAAGACAATGCGCTCGGCACCATCCAGATAGCGCAACAGATTGAGCGAGGCCAGCCCACCATCGACCACTTCCACGTCCTCTGGTATCGGGCCGCGCTTTATCAGGTCGCACACGGCAGGCCCGGCCAAGTCCTCCGGGCGATGACGATTCCCGATACAGATGATGCGCTTCATCGGTTGAATCCCTACGTCTTGCGGTTGGCTCGGATGGCATGAACGGTGCAAACCAGGCATGGATCGAAGGAGCGCACCACATGCCCAAGTTCGATCGGGTTGGAGACATCGCGCACTGGAGTGCCGACCAGAGCCTCCTCCATCGGGCCACGCGTCCCATCTGCATCGCGGCAGGAAGCATTCCACGCGGTCGGCGTGATGACCTGGTACTGCTGAATGGCTCCCTTCTCGATGCGAACCCAATGTCCCAATGCGCCACGGGTCGCCTCGATCAATCCGACTCCTTCTCCGTCGGTGATTACTCCGGGACTCTTGTAATACGTGGAGTCTTCAGAAGCCTCGGTCAACCAGCCTTCCATGCTCGGCATCAATGCCGTCGCCCGAACCAGCCGGGCGAGTTCGCGTACGAAGACGTTTGGACCATCGCGAGAAATGAGATCGCTGAACAGCGGATGGCCCGCGATGATCGCTTCAGCCAATGGACCGGTTTCTGTGGAGACGCCGTCGTAACGCGGAGCCTTGGCCCAGGAATATTTGCCTGCTTCCTGGCCGGTGGCGTAGGGCTGCGTCTCGCCTGACATGGGGTGCCGTCCACCTTCGTAGTTGGCCGCCCAGGAGTACGCCACCTGTTCATTGACCTTTCGCTCATCGAACGCCCTAACGCCGCCGCCACCCGCAGTGAAACCGGCAGGGACAAGTTGCGTGCTCGCGCCGGTCGCGTGCATCTGCCCCCCATTCGGCATATCAAGCGATCCGAAGCTGAGATACGCCCCTGGACCGCGGCCGATCCGGTCGAGACCGATCGCTTTGCCGTAGCGCAGATAGAAACCGAGATCGCTGTTGCGGTGGTGATCGGATTCCTCCAGCCAGCGCTCCAGGTCAGCGGCGCTGCGCACCTCCTGCCAGCGCTCAATTGTGCATCCGAGGATGCGCCTCTCGTACCACGTGCGGAAGCGGCGCAACAGGAGACGGCATTGGAGCAGATCTCCGGGGCTGGGGACCGATATGATGCCTCCGGGCACGATAAATGACGAGTGCGGCCATTGGCCCCCAATGGTCACGAGGATCTCCAGTATCTTGGAGGTTTCCCGCACCGTTTCCATTACCGTTTCTCCCTGAAATGGTTGGTAACGCCGTACGGCCTCCTCGAAAAGCGGCAGCTTTGCATAGGCGGGATTGACGAAATCGGCGGCAAATGTGAGAAAGGCATGACGCATGTCGCTCTGCAGGTGCTCGGTCATGAGCGCCACGTTGCGAATCCTGACCGCTGCGGCGGGCGGAGTGGTGCCCGCGATGCTGTCGAGAGCGCGAGCTGCCGCGACGAGATGGGCGCTGGTGCAGACCCCGCAAATGCGGGGTGTGATCACCAACGCATCCAGTGCTGCACGCCCGACGAGGATCTTTTCAAAGCCGCGGTAAAGGGTACCGCAAGCCCAGGCATCCGAGACACCTTCGCCGTCCACTTCCACTCGAACCTCAAGATCGCCCTCCACCCGGTTCAGCGGAACATCAATCGTCAGTTTGTGCGCCATCGCCTGGCCCTCATCTCCGCATCAAACCCGTGTCTTACGTTCTTTTAGCCTCTTCGGGGCGGCTGCCGCTGCCATCGCCTTGTATGCCAGGTAGTGTGCCCGGTCAACTCCATCCGGCAAGACCAGCGGTACGTCTGCGATCGCCCGTGTCTGGAAGAAGGGATAGGGCTGGGGGAAATCAGGCTCCGTGCAGCCGTGGCAAGGAACACCGACTCGCGTCTTGGAACTGCGGCGGTTCCAAAGGAACTTGTTGCAAGGTCCGTAGGCCACCGGCCCGTGACATCCCCGGTAGAAAAACAGGCAGCCTTTTTCTCCGAACTCCCGCTCTTCCACGCGGTACTCGTGATACTCGTTGCGCACGCAACCTTGGTGTACCAGTAATCCGTACCATTCGAGGGGCGCATGGTATTCGTTCAAGGGAAGAGGCGTGCCAAGG